>JALYGX010000347.1 GCA_030776905.1 Cyanobacteriota bacterium
CCCAAAAATCCCAGGCGAGGCTTTTCTTACCCGTCTGGTAGAAGCATTTCAACGGGGTAGCCTACTCGTTAAAGAACGGGTTTTACTGGATGCCAAAATTGACACAATTGTAGGTGCCTTGCGAAAAGGAACCCTCATTTACACCCATTACCTAACTGGACTAATTGAACCTCTGCGTCAAGCCATTGAAAACGCTGGCTTTACCGTTGGCTTATTCACAGGTGAGGAGAAGACAGGATTGGATCAATTCCGCGCTCGCAAGGTTGATGTATTGATTGGAACCGCGCCTGTTGGAACTGGTGTTGATAGGCTGCAATACGTTTGTAATCGCTTAATTATCGTCAGCCTCCCTTGGACTAGCGCCGAGTACGAACAACTAATCGGGCGACTCTATCGACAAG
The DNA here is from genome assembly GCA_030776905.1 of Cyanobacteriota bacterium. Lineage (GTDB taxonomy): Bacteria > Cyanobacteriota > Cyanobacteriia > Cyanobacteriales > Coleofasciculaceae > CADCTM01. The sequence goes on from JALYGX010000347.1 coordinate 402, forward strand.
GTTCAGCCTTTGACAAGGTAGAAGTAATCGTTCCACAGGTTGTCCTTTCCCACGAAGATAATATCTGGTCTTGGGATAAGTGGCGGTGGGAGAGGATTCGGTGGAAGAAGACTCTCGCTGATGCTGCAATGGATGGCGTCATACCCGAAGGAGAACTTGCTTCTCTAGAAACCATGCAAAAGAAAGCAAATGAGGCTCTACAAGCATGGATTGAGCGGGTAGAAAAGGATGGGATTTTTATCTGCGATCGCACACAATTAAAAGTCCCCTTGCCAGAATTCGAGACAGAAATTGCTCGTCGGCGGTTTGGCGATTTCTCTATGATGAACAGTCGCTTTAACTGTGCCTACAGCCAAACTACCCACGAACGACTAAATCAAAATCCAGAGGAGTGGTATTTGTATCACACACTCTACCGTGAGGCGCGACAAACTTGGACTGAAATCCCTTACGAGAAGATTGCCAAATCTCTTCACAAACGCCCAGACTGGGTTGTAGGTGACTTTGGCTGTGGTGAAGCCAAACTTGCCGAGTCTCTGCCGAACAAAGTTTACTCTTTTGACCACATCGCTATCAACGAAAATGTAATTGCCTGCGATATTGCCAAAACCCCCTTAGAAGACGAAAAACTTGATGTTACCGTCTTTTCCCTTTCTCTGATGGGTATCAACTATTCCCATTATCTCAAGGAAGCCTATCGCGTGCTTAAGTTCGGTGGTTTGTTGAAAATTGCTGAGCCTATAAACCGATGGCTGGAGAAACAGTCTGATTTGCTTGCTCAGATTACCAATGCTGGCTTTCTTTTAATTGGCAACGTTGAAGAATCCAGCCAGTTTCTTTATATCAATGCCATCAAAGCATTTAGCTGAAGTACAGATACTCAATTGGGCAAAAAAGCGATCGCGCACTAGGGCGTGTCTGCAAAGTCCAAAATTTAACTGTAGGGGCGATAGCGAAAGCGTTGCGTTAGCGACGAAGGAGCGTCGAAACGAGCGTCAGCATTTGTACCTAGATATATAGCGGTTTTCAGTTACGTCAAGTACATTAAAAAACCTAACCCCCTAACAGGGTTCCCTTACAGGGAAGGGGGAACCGGAGTCTTGCCCCCCTCCCCTCGTAGGGGAGGGGTTGGGGGAGAGGTCAAAGCGTATTGCAGCAAAGTGAAAACCGCTGTATAGCTCAAACCTTTACTTTGTCTACAAACGCTTCGCCCTCATTGAGTTGGCAGACAGACCCTTGTAGGGGCAAGGCTTTATTAGGAAGTATGGCAAAAAAGAAACATGACCCGTAATATCATGTCTACTGAATTGACCCTAGAGCGATTTCCGGTTCCTGCGTCGTGATATCCTGATGTTTGCGACCTGCTCCCCAGCGTATTGTAACGATGAGGTTGGCGGTTTCCCTATCCCATTTCAGTCTTGATAGAAGTATATCTGCCATGTTCTCATCTGAATCACCCCAAGAGAATGGGCACTCCGGTAACGAGATCGTCACACTGACGGATGAATCCGGACGAAGCTTGAGTTGTTCCATTGAACACTCTCTGGAAGTAGAGGGTTCTGAATACCTTCTGCTTATGCCTGTAGACACACCTGTAGAAATTGTTGCCTGGGACGACGAGGAGGACGAAGACTCAGCCAACGCGACTCTCCTCGAAGACGATGCGGAAATTGACCTAGTCTTCTCTGATGCCCAAGCGGTTTTAGCCGAGCAAAACCTTATCCTCAAGCGCAGTGGCTTTACGCTTACCGTTGCTGGTGAACTGCCCTCCGTGGACGATGTAGACGAGCAAGACATCCTGACGATTGAAATGGAGGAAGAGGATGTCAAACTAGAGCCAGAGGAGTTGATGTTTCTGGCGGGCTTCTATCATGAAGAACAAAAGTACGAAATTTACACTCCCCTCGATCCACTACTATTTCCCGCTCGCCGCAACAGTGCTGGTCAAGCCGAACTCCTCTCCCCAGAAGAAATTCAGAAAGTGCAACCACTGCTGAATGAGTGGCTATTTGACGATCTAGATGAGGAGTAAAGCCCTCTAACTTGAAAGTGCTGAGTGCCAAGTCAGGAGAGAAATTTTCATTTTTTTGTTGTGCGCGACAGCTCATGGAGTCTAGCTAGTAATTAACAGCTTGAAAGGAGAGTGGTTGTTGACTTCACCAACTATGAAAGCCGTCAGAAGCATCTCTAAATGGTCGTATTATCTGGCTTTGCTGCCAATCACACTAGGTTTTTGTGGATGGCAGGGATGGGCGTGGTGGAGTTGGGTACAGTCACCCCCTTCTCTAGACCGCACCTCTAACTCGGAGGGACAAAAAGCCGTACAAATTCAAATTCCTTCAGGAACAGGGACGCAGCAAATTGGTAACGATCTAGAGGCGGCTGGTTTGATTCGCTCCTCTCATGCCTGGAGACTGTGGACTTATTGGCTAAGGCTGCAAGACCGCCAGGGTGGGTACAAAGCCGGAACTTACCAGCTATCGCCAAGTCAGCCCCTATCGGCGATCGCAGAAAAAATTTGGACGGGCGAGGTGATGCAGCTTTCCTTCACCATTCCCGAAGGATGGTCGCTACAACAGATGGCGACTTACTTTGAATCTTTAGGATATTTCAAAGCTCAAGACTTTCTCACCGCTGCCACCCAAATTCCCCAGGACAAATACCCTTGGCTACCTGAGAAAATACCTCATCTGGAAGGATATTTGTACCCAGATACCTATCAGTTGCCGAGCGATCGCGTTTCACCTGAGCAAGTCATCCAACAAATGCTCAATCGATTTGAGCAAGTCGCCCTCCCGATTTATCAACAAGGACAAAAACAAACCAAGCTCAACCTGGATCAGTGGGTAACCCTAGCCAGCATCGTTGAAAAAGAAGCCGTAATCCCTACCGAACGCCCCCGGATTGCGGGTGTGTTTACAACACGTTTGCGGCGCGGGATGAGACTCGAAACCGATCCAACCGTTGAGTATGCATTGGGCATTCGACAAACTGTTGCCCAACCGCTAACTTATGCTCAGGTAAAAACGCCCTCTCCCTACAACACCTACGTCAACCCCGGACTCCCTCCAACCCCTATTGCCAGTCCGGGTTTAGCGAGTTTGAAAGCCGCTCTCTATCCGGAAAACACCGATTATCTCTTTTTCGTCGCTCGGTACGATGGTACTCACGTTTTTAGTAAAAACCTAGCCGCCCACGAAGCCGCTAAAGAGGCGATTGGCAAACAAGTGGAAGCCCAGCGCAAGGCATCTCCTTCACCTTAAATTAGCAATGTTAATTTGTTGACAACTCTATTCAGCCTGTTTGGGCGATAGGCTAGAAAAGAGAAGACTGATAAAAGCAAGGACGTTAAGGCTCAACGTTTTAAGTTGCCAACTTTTCAGCCGACAAAAATGCAAGCTAACTACTCATAAATACTGATGTCTTGGATCTCAAACTTACAACCTGACTTAATTCTTGGTGGTCCCATCTTGAGTCTGACCCCAGATATCCTACAGCACTATCAGCTCAAGGGTCTAGTGTTAGATGTTGATGAAACCTTGGTGCCCCTAAGAGTTAGTCAAGCATCTGACGAACTCAGGCAGTGGGTAGAGCAAATCAGACCTGTAGTATCAGTGTGGCTGGTAAGTAATAATCTCAGTCAAACTCGGATTAGTAGTATTGCTAAGTCCCTCAACTTGCCTTATATGCTAGGGGCGGGTAAACCTTCGCGGCGAAAGTTAAAAAAAGCGGCGGAGGCGATGAATCTCTCAGTGGAACAGGTGGCGATGGTAGGCGATCGCTTGTTCACCGATGTCCTAGCAGGTAATCGCCTGGGAATGTTCACCATTCTCGTCGAACCGATGATCGATCCATCTGTGACTAAAGCTTCAAGTCGAACCCGTGACTTTGAAGTTTGGTTGTCTCAAGCCCTAGGAGTTTCGCTCACGGTTGTGCAACAAAACTTAAATAAACCTGATAAATCAAGACAAACAGAAATATAAAGAAAACATTATAAGAATTCATCATCCCAAAAATTTCTGGCATTATAAATCTTGGTTCAAATGGGGTCAGCTAATATAAAGACCCTAACTATACAAAAACAAAACCTGCTATCATTCTCTCCGGAGCGCCTAGCCCCCTAAATTTAGGAGCAGGCGCTCTATGATTTTCTAGGGCTAAAGGGATAACATTTTGGCGAACCAGCGCGAAACCTGATTCCTTATCCTTTGTCAGGGGTGGCGAAGCGATCGCACTTCCGGCTTCGGAGGAGTTGGGCGCAGCCCTGCCCATCGGGGACTCCAAATACCAGCACGACCAGTTATCCATTGTTAACAACCAATGACGAATGACGAATGACGAATAACTAATGACCAATCAAACGATTGTTGTCAAAGTTGGCACGTCCAGCCTGACCCAACCCGCAACAGGTCAGTTGGCGCTATCAACGATTGCCAAGCTAGTTGAAACTCTTACCCAGCTACGTACCTCAGGTCATCGCATCGTGCTAGTTACCTCTGGTGCTGTAGGGATTGGCTGTGTACGGCTAGGGTTAAAGTCGCGACCTCAGACAATGGCTCTGAAACAAGCCGTAGCCGCTGTGGGTCAAGGACGGCTGATGCGGATATACGACGATTTTTTCACTAGCCTGCAACAACCGATCGCCCAAGTTCTCCTTAGCCGCCGTGACTTCGTCCAACGTAGCTGCTACGTCAATGCTTTCGCCACGTTTCGGGAACTACTACAGCTAGGCGTTATTCCGGTAGTCAATGAAAACGACACCGTAGCCGTAGAGGAACTGAAATTTGGAGATAACGACACCCTCAGCGCCCTAGTGGCAAGTTTGATTGAAGCGGACTGGTTGTTCTTACTTACTGATGTAGACCGGCTTTACTCAGCCGATCCGCGTGCCGTACCCGATGCCCAGCCAATTACGCTGGTAACCCGTATTGAGGAGTTAGCAGAACTACAGGTACAAACTGGCGCATCAGGCTCTCAGTGGGGGACTGGGGGTATGGTTACAAAAATTGCTGCCGCCCGGATTGCCACTGGCGCTGGGGTGAGGACGGTAATTACAGAAGGACGACACCCTGAAACTATTGAAAAAATCTTACAGGGAGAACCGCTCGGAACCCAGTTTGAACCCCAACCTCGGAGTGACAACGCCCGCAAGCGCTGGATTGCTCACAGTTTAGTTCCTGCCGGGAAGCTCTATCTCGACAAGGGAGCCGTAGCCGCAGTTGTCCAAGCTGGTAAGTCCCTATTAGCGGCAGGAATTACCAATATTGAGGGTGATTTTCGCTCGTCGGAGGCCGTACAGCTATGTGACATGAGCGGCTCGGAAATTGCCAGAGGGCTTGTCAACTACAGCAGTACCGAACTCCAGCAGATTCGTGGACGTAAATCCGAGGAAATTCCTGCCATTTTGGGCTATGCGGGTGCGGAAACGGTTGTCCATCGAGACAATCTCGTTCTGAGCAATTAGCGATTGTTAAGCTACTGCAACAAGCTGCGCAATTCTTTTTCGTGGTGGTTGATTAGTGGCTAAAACGGTAAGGCTTCGGGAGGAGCAATATCTGCTCCAACTTTTAAACCTGTTTTACTAACTTTTAGCCCAGGCTTACTGGTCTCTTGTTTGCGCTCGGCTTTGGGAGAAGCTGAGGATTGGGGAGAATTACCAGGCTGAGGTTTTACGGACACCCCTGGAGCCGATTGGCTGGACATCCAGCTAAGTCCTCCGACAGCACCAGCGATGAGGGCTGTATAGCCGAGATATAAATGAACTGAACTCAGTTGAAATCCTGACACTGAGGTGGCTGTGGAATGATACCAGGAGGGAACGACAGATTTCACTGGATCGGGTTGCGGTATGGAAGATGCGATCGCCATCCCATTTAAACCCAAGGCATGAGCGAGCCGAGTGATAAAACCACGAACGTAAACATCTTCTGGCAAGTTTTCCAAGCAACCCGCTTCTAAAGCTTCTATATGATGGAGCGGTACGAGAGTTTGATTGTGAAGTTGTATTACACTCAGCGATCGCGCTTCCCGTGCCTGCCGTAGTTCTTGACCAACTTGGCGCAGAAGCTCCTCCCGCTCTTGAGCTACCCTTTGCGCTTCTAGTTCCGCTTTTGTGAGTTTTTTGGGAGGTTTAGTATCACCAATTAACCTATCCCTCAGACCAGGAGCTTTGCTCGTTTCCACGGAATTGGTAACGTCTTCTGCTTCTACTAAGGTATTACTGGGGTATGATTCTGCCTGCACTAGATTATCTTCTACCTGCTGGGGAGCCTCTAATTCCTTTTGTTTAGCTGTATTCATTTCTTGAGAAGTCACAGGAACAACCTTATACTGTCTGGCAAATTCTTGGAAGCTCAATCGAACCGCTTCGCGCCCCACAGCTTTAACTAAAATGTGGGCGGTACTAGACGCTTCTCCTAACATCGTTTGTAAGCCAGCCATTGTGCGGCGATAAACTTCGCTATCTTGAAGTTCTGACTCTATCTGATTCAGGATAGACCGCAATCCTTCCTGAGATATTTCAATAGTCGGGCTTTCGCTAACGCCACGATCATACGCCGGCTGGAATACCATAACTTTCTCTTATTTCCTGTGTTTAAGTAAAACTGCTTTGAGTGAGCCACACAAGACGTTAGATGGCACTGCGCTTATGCCATCCACAAGATGACTGGTGAGTCTACAGTGGCTTTGACTACTTCAGTAACCTTTTCTGCAACGTAGGGAAATAATCCGGATAGTTACGTCAGTTGACTAGGTTCTGTGAAGTGATTTGAGCTGAATGAATCCCTAAAATTACCCCAAAAAACCAAAAACCACCTCGTGTATTAAAGTACGAGGTGGTTTGAGCCGAGTAATCAAGTGGAGCCTACGGGAATTGAACCCGTGTCCGCCTTGGGTATTAACTTATCGCTCATTCACAGGCTTAGCCCATCTAACCCTCAGGGCGGGAACCATCCATTATCCCGGATGACAGGATGCATTGGTTAAGTCTTAGCTAGTAAGCAAACCAAAGGAATCTTACTAGAGCATCCGTTGGGGTTTGTCTATAATCCTTAACGGAGTCAAACTATAGACGCTCGAACCGTGTTATGGGTTATTAAGCAGCAACAGTTGCAGCTTTACGAGCAAAAGGAACGATGTTGTTCGCAGTTACTTTTTTTTGAGCCCGGTATTTACGAGAGAAGACTCACTCTCGGCCTGAATCACGGGGCAGTGTTCGCCAACACGTCGAAACCATTAAGGCCCCATGTCTTATATTTCTAATTATAGTTCAGGGTTCAGGGATTGGCAGGGTCAATATTTTTGCCTTTATCCTTCTCTGGTATAGGCTTCTTGGGCTTTGCCGCTTCCGGTGGGGGTTGCCTCTGTAACTGCTCGATCGGCTTACCGATCGCTTCCGATGGAGAAGGTGTTTCCCGTGAAACTGGGGGCGTTTGTGTTGGTACGGGTGGCTGAGGTTCCTTAGGCGAAGATACTGGAGTTGGGCTGATTACTGGGGCAGGCGAGTCACTGGTCGGTGAGGGTGGCGTTTCTCGCGGCGTTGGTGAGGGCGATACAGCCGGAGCGGGTGACGATTTTACGGGCGCGTCATAGCTTCTGGGGTAAGTTCGACGAACGGGTTTTTCCTCTGGGGGAGCGGGGTTACTCTCCTCAACAGGTTCAACAGGCTCCTGCGGGGTATCTTGCTCGTCACTATTACTGGGTAGACTGGGCAGTACAACAGGTGATACTGAGGGTTGGACAGTGGTGGGTGCGGAGGGTTGCTTAGACGGATGCCGGATAGTGGCTAGGGCAACTAAACCCATAGCGATCGCTACTCCTACCCCAAGTACAATCCCAGGAATACCCAATGGCTTGCGGACTGGGTCAGCAACCGTAGACTGGGACTTTTGCCGAACTTGAGGTGGTGGAGATATTAAGGGAATTGTTGCTCTTGTTTGAGCGGGTATGGGCACAGTTGCCGTAGCATTGACCGGCTCCAATTGAGGGTCAGGTAACAGCGACAGCCACTCATCTACACTGGCAGGTCGGTAACGTGCTTCTATTGCCATACCGCGCATGACCGCTTGGTTGGTGGCGGCACTAACCTGAGGTTGTAGGTCGCGGGGCGCAGGCATGGGTTGGCGATCGCGAATTACCGCAGGTGTCGGTACTTGTGCGGTCAACAGAGCATAAAGCGTTGCTGCCAAACCGTAGACATCCGATGCTGGCGTGCGCTTCTCCTTACTTAAGTACTGTTCAATTGGGGCATAACCCTCAGAAACCAAACTCGTATGAGTCTGAGTGAAGTCGGATGTAAACTCCCGCGAAATCCCGAAGTCAATCAATACCACTTCACCCCCCGTTGCCCCCCCTTGGTAAGGAGTGGTTGGGGGGGTACGCAGGATAATATTTTCCGGTTTGATATCTCGATGAAGTAAACCCTGTTGATGGACAACTTTTAAGGCTTCTCCCATTTGGCGGATGTAGTGAATCGCTGTGACCTCACTTAAGGGTTTTCCGGGAAACACAACAGCTTGTAGCGTCTGCCCTGGAACGTAGTCCATGACCATGTAGGGCCAGCCAGCTTCCAGAAAAAAGTCACTAACCCGGACAATATTGGCATGGATGCACAAAGCCAGCCGCCGTGCTTCGTCTTGGAACTGGCGCTGGAACTTAGCCAAGTCTGGGTGGAGGCGTAGAGACTCGTTGAGGGTTTTGATTACTACCGGCTGACCTAAATAGTGATGGGTGGCTTTAAATGTAACGCCAAAGCCACCCCGTCCCAGTTCTTGCTCTAAAGTGTATTTACCACCCTGTAAGGTTTTGCCGACTAACGAGTTCATAACTCCGACACAAGTATTTGTTTTTGATTGTTAGTTCTAAGGAAGCATTTAACAACTAACCCACCTAGGGACGAAGCACCCGGACTAAAGTTGCAATTCAACCCCAAATCTTCATAAATTTGTGGTCTTCTACTAACTCACCCCTAACTTTAGCTCAGAATTGACACGTAGGTTTTAGGAGCCGATATAGATAAATGGCTGCCTAAAGGTTGCTTGGGTCAAGCCGTCTAGAGCCTTGTAGCATCAGGTTAGACTTGATATTACGTCTCGTTGATGATTTCTGATCGACAAGATAGATAGCTGAGGATTAGGGGAGGGATGGGTTTCCTGATACATAAACCGCGTTTCCGTAATCGCAACTAGAAACCGAGTAATTAACTAAAGAGCGGGAAAGCCTCCCAATCGGTGCATAAACTTGAATACTGTATTGCTTTTGCCCCCAGTTTTGGCACAAGTTAAATCGACTATTAACCTGCTATGCCTAGCGTTCGAGTTGGCATCTTACATTCTATGAGTGGAACGATGGCAATCAGTGAAGCACCTTTAATCGATGCTGAACTGATGGCGATCGCTGAAATTAATCAAACCGGAGGAGTCCTTGGTAAACTAATCGAGCCTGTAATTAAAGATGGCGCGTCTAACCCGGCTGAATTTGAACGCAAGGCGAGAAAACTCATCCAAGGCGATCGCGTTACCACTGTCTTCGGTTGCTGGACTTCTGCCTCTCGTAAAGCTGTCAAAGCAGTCGTTGAGGAGTTAAACGCTCTCCTTTGGTATCCTTTGCAATACGAAGGACTTGAGTGTTCGCCAAATATTTTTTATACCGGCTCTTGCCCGAATCAGCAAGTAGAACCTGCCGTGACTTGGCTGCTGCAAAACAAAGGCACGCGGTTCTATCTTTTAGGGAGTGACTATGTTTTCCCCCGTACTGCCAACAAACTGATTAAAGCCCAACTCAAACAGTACCGCCGCGAAGGTGAGGAGGGCAGCGTCGTTGGTGAAGAGTATGTCCCTATCGGTGCTGAAGATTTTACAGAAGCGATCGCTAGAATTGAGCAAGCTAAACCTGATGTCGTCTTCAATACCCTCAATGGCGACAGCAACCTCGCCTTCTATCGCCAGTACAAAAACGCAGGAATTACAGCGAATCAGCTTCCTATCATGGCAGTTAGCCTTGCCGAAGCTGAACTGCAAAGGATGGGAGATGCGGCTAGCGGTCACTACGCCAGTTGGACGTATTTTCAGAGCCTAGATACACCTAGCAATAGAAAATTTGTTCAGAATTTTCAGCGTCGGTATGGTTCAGACCGCGTAACCTCTGACCCGATTGAGGCAGCCTATACCCAGGTTTATCTCTGGAAGCAAGCTGTGGAGCAAGCGCAGTCTTTTGAGGTTGAGCAAGTGCGTGTGGCAGCTTACGAGCGAACCTTCGAGGCTCCTGGAGGATTGGTACGTATCGAGCGAAATCACCATATTGGGAAAGACTGCCAGATTGGGCAGATTTTGCCAACCGGACAATTTAAAATCGTCTATTCCAGCGAGAATCTGATTAAACCCTTGCCTTGGTTGGGCGTTGAAGAGGCGAATATCAGTCGAGCAGCCGTTGTCATGGATATGCTGGCGGAGATTCCGCAGGAGATTCAGTATAGTTGGCAACTCGAACAAAAGTCCCATGAATTAGAAGCCACAACCGCACAATTGCACAGAGAGATTGCGGAACGTCAACGAGCCGAGGAAGTGCTGCGCAAGAGCGAGGCTAAATACCGCGACTTGGTTCAAACCGCCAATTGCATCATTATGCGGTGGGACACTCAGGGGCGGATAACATTCCTGAATGATTACGGTCAGCGCTTCTTTGGCTACGACCAGAAGCAAATCTTAGGTAGCAATATCACGGGAACCATTGTTCCAGAAACGGAAACATCTGGGCGCGATTTGCGATCGCTAATGGAAGATATCTCCAAAAATCCCGATCGCTATGTACTCAACGAGAATGAAAACATCCGCAGCAATGGGGAGAGGGTGTGGGTGTGCTGGACTAA
>JALYGX010000348.1 GCA_030776905.1 Cyanobacteriota bacterium
ACCGCCACCTTTTTCAATCACCTTAGAACCCACATTGGAAGTCATAATTAACAACGTGTTTCTAAAGTCCACAGTGCGACCCTTCGTATCAGTCAAACGACCGTCTTCCAGGACTTGCAGCAGCAGGTTGAACACATCGGGGTGTGCTTTTTCGATTTCGTCAAACAGCACGACTGTATAAGGACGACGGCGAACGGCTTCTGTCAGTTGTCCCCCTTCGTTGTAACCCACAAATCCGGGAGGGGAACCGATGAGCTTGGAGACGGTGTGACGCTCCATGTATTCGGACATATCCAACCGAATCATGGCTGACTCAGACCCGAAGAAGTAAGCTGCCAGTGACTTGGCGAGTTCTGTTTTACCCACCCCAGTAGGACCAGAGAAGATAAAACTGGCAAGAGGTCGATTGGGGTTACTAATGCCAACACGGGCGCGACGAACTGCACGGGAAATTGCCTTGACGGCTTCTTCTTGACCGATGAGCCGCTGATGTAGGATATCTTCCATCTGGAGCAACCTTGCAGACTCCGATTCGGTCACTTTGTTCACTGGTACTCCCGTCCAGGAGGCGACAATGTGAGCGATGTCTTCTTCATTGACTACGGGAGCGCACTCAGGATTAGTAGAGTTGGAGTTATTGTCTTGAACAAGTGCCTGAATCTCCGCCTGAATTTCTAGTTCGCGTACGCGCATTTCTCCTGCCTGACTAAACTCTTGCAACGCAATAGCATCTTGTTTAGCTATTAGAACTTGGCGTAGTTCTTTGTTGAGGCTCTTAGCCGCCAATGGCACTTTAGAGTTGAGTATGCGGACGCGGCTTCCTGCTTCATCAATCAGGTCAATGGCTTTGTCGGGCAGAAAGCGGTCTGAGATATAGCGCTCTGAGAGTTTAGCGGCAGCTTCTAGGGCAAGGTCGGAGATTTCCAGCTTGTGGTGCTGTTCGTAGCGATCGCGTAATCCATACAAAATCTCAATCGTTTCCTCAACACTGGGTTCATTCACCATGACAGGTTGGAAACGACGTTCTAAGGCAGCATCTCGCTCAATGTACTTACGGTATTCATCCAGAGTCGTCGCACCAATACACTGGAGTTCCCCACGCGCTAGGGCAGGCTTAAGCATATTGGCGGCATCAAGTCCGCCTTCCACTGCTCCAGCCCCAACTAAAGTATGAACCTCGTCAATTACCAGAATTACATTCTTGCAAGCACGGAGTTCCTCTACGATGTTCTTGAGGCGTTCCTCAAACTCGCCTCGGTACTTAGTGCCTGCGAGCAACGAACCCATATCTAGAGTGAGAACTTGCTTGCCTTGAAGGTTATCAGGAGCATCGTTGTTGACGATGCGTTGAGCTAGCCCCTCTGCCAGTGCTGTTTTACCGACTCCTGGCTCCCCAATCAATATAGGGTTGTTTTTAGTGCGGCGACTCAGAATTTGAATTATGCGTTCAACTTCCTTATGGCGACCCACAACGGGATCGAGCTTGCCCTGCGCGGCTAGTTGAGTCAAGTTGGTACCACATTCGTCCAGGGTTGGTGTCTTTGTAGAGTTGCGCTTATTATCCGTTAGGGCAGTTTTTGTCTTAGAAAGCAGTTGAAGCACTTTAACCCGGACTTCTGTTGATTCAACTCCCATGTTTAAGAGTACTTTTGCCGCCACACCCTCTCCATCTCGGATCAAGCCCAAAAGCAAGTGTTCGGTGCCAACGTAGTCCCGTCCAAGGGAGCGAGATTCTTCCAAGGAAAGCTCAAGAACACGCTTACTTCTTGGGGTGAAGGGAATCTCAACAGCGACAAAGCCAGAACCCCGACCAATAATTTTTTCAATTTCTTCTCTTGCCTCTTTGAGAGTAATACCCAACGAGTGCAAGACTTTTGCCGCTACACCATTTCCTTCCCCAATTAGACCTAAAAGAATTTGCTCTGTACCGACAAAATTGTGACCGAGGCGACGTGCTTCCTCTTGAGAGAGCCTAATCACCTTAATTGCTGTATCTGTAAAGCGTTCAAACATGGGTCTGTCCTAATGGAGGGAGTAATTGCTGTCTGGTCTGGGAGTGGGATTTTACGCCAGCCAATGCAACCAGAGCCTCTCGAGGTGTCAGGGTTCCTACCGACCTTATCACCCAAAGCCCGTCAGATAGGAAGAGTAGATTTCTAGCTCCCAGCTACTCAACTGTAGTGTCTCTTGACAATAGCACAAAAACAAAAGTCTATAATCTATCTAATAGAAAGTTCTTCTGTCAAGAGAATACAACTATACTGAAATTATTATTCACTCAGGTTTAAAAAATGTTAGCCAAGTTAACGAAGCCGCACCAAGGGCTGACTTACCTGACAACTGATCAGAGCCGACAGGATGAAGCCAAAACTCTGGGGCAATCAATGATGACGAAGCATACTTGCCCTTGCTGCTCAGAGACTTTACTCTGTCATATGCGTTTGGGAGGCCTTTACTGGCGATGTAGCTACTGTCATCAAGAAATGCCAATCTAGAAACCACTGCGGAACGGAATTAGGCACTCCTGACTCTTTAAAGGTATGATTGCAAACTGAATTCAGTCAGACAAGCGATTGAATGCCAGCTAAGCTGATCGCTTATTTGCGATCGGTTATAGCTCCCGCCTCAACAAGTTTGGCTAGCGACTCGATATCGAACTCGTTCAAGGCTTTGCACAGATTTTCAAATTTCTTGTATTTCTCCAGGCTGTAATTCCCCTCATCCATGTGTAATACCTGGCAGAACTGCTTGTAATCAGTTTTCCAGTGAAAATTGTTGAGAGCTTGAATAAAAGCTTTGATCGTAAGCATTTAAGATGTTCCTGATAAAGTAAGTGTAGAAACTAGATATTTGCGTTTATTTAGTGAGCGATTGTGGGAGTTATTTAAGTCTAAACGATTTCGTAAAATACCTGTTATCCCTCAGTTATTCCCCTGGATTTTATTTAGCTTGATTGGTTTGGATAAAGACTAAAATAATACAAGTTTTACAGCAATCATATAATCTTCATTACACTACTTTGGGTTCGCGAATTCAAGACTCTTTAGATAGAACTATGCTTAAAAAGCACAGAATGCGTGACACCCTGAGAGAGCCTTCCTACCCACCCAAAGAGAGGGACGACGTTTCCACGCGGGAAGATCTTTATGAATTACGTAGTTCTAGCAAACGGGAGCCTCAAGCCCTTTCCTTCTTGCCAAGGAACTCCACCAAGGGTGTAAACACACTCACCAGTTCAGGCTGACTGGCAACGAGGGTGGGAAGCGATCGCTTTCCATAATCTTCCCCAACTTTTAGGGGAAAAATTGCTTCTGAATCCAGCGACACCCAAGCCCCACCAGCCGCTTGTACAATCACCCAAGCTCCAGCAATATCCCAAATCTTAGGTGTCGCTTCCACACCTCCTAAGACAGCACCCGTAGCAACCGTCAGGAAGTTGTAACTAGCAACACCCAGCATCCGAATTTTGCAGGGGAAGGGGTGCTGCATTACCGACGTACTGCGAGAGCAAAGATTGAAAAAGTGGTTACTGCTGGGAGCATCACTGCTGCTATGTATGGGTTGCCCATTGAGAAATGCACCGTTTTCTATGCCCGTTATTTTGGATTCACCATCCCAAAAACCATGAAACGATTGACCGATGGGTGGGAAATAAACGTAACCAAACACGGGGGTTCCTCGATACAGCAACCCCAATGAAATCCCCCAAATCGGAATCCCTCGCGTGAAGTTTGTGGTGCCATCCAAGGGGTCAATAATCCAGCACCATTCCGTATCGGGAAATTTGTGTTCCGCTTCTTCACTCAAAATCCCGTGGGTGGGAAAATGAGATGCGATCGCATCTCGAATTGTCTCATCCGCCCACTTATCCGCTTGCGTCACCAAGCTACCATCATCCTTTTGGGACGCTTGCACCTGCCCGAAATCAGCCATTAGCTGAGTGCCGACACGATTAGCCGTGTCTGTTGCAAAGTTGAGAATGCCTGTCCAAAACTCATTCATGGGTCGTTGGTCATTAGTCATGGGTCATGGGTCATTGGTCATTCGACAAAAGACAACGAACAAATGACTAATGACAACAATCAGTCTAGGTCACTTTCAATAACAGTTGCGATCGCCTGCCTTGCACTCGTGCGAAATTCTTGCACATCCACTCGCGTCAGAAACCAAACTGCCAGAGCCATACAGGCAGCCTGGACAGCAAATACCAAACCGTAGACTAACACCAGGTTGGGAAACAAATGCTTGCCTGCATCAAACACAGCGCCGCCAGTCACCGTCGCCACTCCTTTCGCTAAAGCCTGTGCTAATCCCCAAGCACCAATAAATGTACCTGCTGTCTCCGCTGCTGTTAGATCTAGCATCAAAGTAAGAGCACCTGTCGTCATGACTCCGGAAGCCAGACCGAAAAATAGGAGAACGATTTGAAGTTGTTTCGGGTCGTGGGTAAATCCCGCTAGTATTACCCAGACTAGAGAGAAGATGACTAACAGACCGCCTAATCTGGTAGTCTTGCGCTTACCCAGACGTGGAACCAGAATGAAACCCGCCGCACTTAGACCAATTAATGTCCCAGTTCCCCAGAAAGCGTTGAGAGTAGCCGTTTTACCGACTTCCATTTTGAAGACATCACCCCCATAGTTTTCCAGAATCGGGTCTTGCATGAATAGCCCAAGGGTCATTAACACCAAAAACGTGAAAAATAATCGAGTTTGACGGCTAGCTGTCAAGATGCGCCACGCCCGATTTAGGGTAATCTTTTCTTCCTGGTTAACTAATGTGGAACGCGAGGCATAGCGGGAGTATTTTTTCTCAACGCCCCAGGTTGCCACAAATGCCAAGCCGAACACAATCAAGGGCACAATCAGAAACAGGCGATTAATTTGTACCTGTAATAACTCTATCGGGGCATTGAGAGTTAATTTCTTGAGCAAGACGCCAATGAGGATTGCCCCAATAATTGTTCCTCCAATCAGCATCGACCAGTCAACGCCTACCAATTTGGAACGATTATCTTCATCGGAAACATCCACCAGCAGCGTTGCAAAGGGTGTAGAACAAGCGCTGACTGCCAGACCATAAAGTGCAAAAAGTAAAGCTAGCAAACTCGTCCAAGCGTAAGTTTGGGTAGTCCAACCTACTGCCTTTAAACTACCGCCGACCTGCCACATCACCTGTACAACCAGAACGGAAAGGATAGCTAGACTTGCCGCGCCAATCCAGACATACCCCGTGCGATGATACCCCCACAAACGCTTCGTATCAGACATCTGCCCAAACCAAATTCGCGCTGGAGCTACAAATAAAGTCAAGGCAAGGATGATTGTGCCTAGGGTTGCGGGTACTCCCAACTCTCGAATCAGCACGCGATTAAGTACCCCAAAGACCAGTACTGACATCATTCCCAGTCCGGTTTGAAACAGACCTAGTCGGAACATGGTCCGTAGCTTGAGTCTAGGAAGTGCCTTGTCTTGAGTGGATGGGGCAGATTGGGAATTGGAAAAATCACTAGTTTCCATAGCGTTTTACAAGCGATCGCTTGCCGAATTCAGTATTTTATTTCTCTTTTATATCTATCTAAAGATACACAGCAATCAGCCATCTGCATTAGTACCCCTAGCTATCTGCAACGATACACTAACTACTATGAAGAAATGTAAAAAGTAGACGCCTTAACTATGCAAACTATTACCTTAGGTCAAAATGGTCCAACCGTCACAGCTTTGGGAATTGGCACTTGGGCATGGGGTGACAAGCTGTTTTGGAACTACGGCAGTGACTACGGAGTCTCGCAGGTGAGAGAAGCCTTTGAGGCGACGTTGGATTCTGGGATCAGCTTTTTTGACACCGCTGAAGTTTACGGAACCGGAGACTCGGAGTCACTTTTAGGAAAGTTTATGAAAGAGCTAGGGCGTCCGGCGCAGATTGCTACTAAATACTTTCCCTTACCTTGGCGCTTTACAGCCCAGTCTGTTTCTGACGCCCTGACAGAAAGTTTAAAACGTCTACAGGTTGAGCAAGTTGCCCTGTACCAGGTGCATATGCCCTTTAGCTTTTTCATGAGCCAAGAAACGCTGATGAATGCCTTAGCCGATGAGGTAAAGCGGGGCAGAATCGCAACGGTGGGTGTTAGTAATTACTCAGCAGACCAGATGCGCGAAGCTCACAGCTACCTGGCAGCCCGTGGAGTGCCTCTAGCCGTGAATCAGGTGAGATACTCACTGTTGACGAGGCAAATCGAAACTAACGGTATCTTGGATACTGCACGTCAATTGGGCGTTACCATTCTTGCCTATAGTCCCTTGGCTCAAGGCTTACTTACAGGTAAGTACACCGTGGATGCATACGTCGAACCGACTGGCGCACGTCGATTTAACCCCAGCTTTAGCAAAAGTGGTTTAGAAAAAATCGATCTCGTCCTGAAGGTACTGCGTCAGTTTGGGGACAAGTACGATCGCACCCCCGCTCAAGTTGCCCTCAACTGGCTGATTGCTCAAGGCGTCATTCCTATTCCTGGCGCAAAAACAGCACAACAGGCATCACAAAATGCTGGTGCTTTGGGTTGGAGTCTCACCGAAGAGGAAGTTGCCAAGTTGGAACTGGTGAGTCGTCCTTGGCTGAACTGATTTTTAGCGTTCTTGCCCCAAATAACTTTTTAAGTCTGATACTGTCCCTTGGGAAACGTGGGGAGAAGAACATCCCACTGTGATTGTTAGTAAAACAATTGTTCCCAAAAAGTAACGAGCGCTACCAAAAGTGCTCATCACGAAAACTTAGTGCTGTTGTTATCTACATCCAAGTTATTTCTCAGCAATTAAGCTGGCGAAATCCTTGATGACGTTTCTCTAGTCGGCATAGAAATTACTTCCCTGTGATGTTGCTGCTGTAAGACGTGAGAGCAAGTCAGGAAAAGGGATGCTGCCGCTACTAACCCTAAAAGTGTTTTCTAAATAACAAGAATAAATCCGGACAGTCTAACTTTTGGTCTATGCCTATTGACTTATTTCTAGTACTTGTGCTTCTGGCAAAAATAGTTTGGACTGCTGCTAGACAAAGGTTGTGACAAAACTCACTAAAAAGCCAGTTCAATGTCACTCTTGGTTACTACTTTAATCACACTGAAACAAGAGCGTTATCACGCAAAAATGATGCCTAACTCACGTTGAAACTAGCGTATTATCACCGATACGCTCCCGGTTAAATCACTCTTTGCTTATGTAAAACGAATCATAGTAATCATGTTGAGTTCCATTGCGTCCGATGTCCCCCAAAGTTCGCCTTTTACCTGGTGCTATCTCCGATCTATTCGCTCATGCCAGCGACTCAGGTACTATTACACTGGCTGACCGTTACGGATTGATGGCGGCACTGTTAGAAGACTCACTCACCGAAGACGAGAGAGCTGCGATTGATAGATTGCTGCGTGCCTTCTACCGAGGACGAATGAAGCTAGTTAATGAGATTTCAGCGATAGGATAAAACCTCAAACCGTAGAGAAGCAGATGGGACACTAACTCTCTACGGCTAAGGGTTAAACGGCTACGCGGGCTAGGAAAAATTGCCTCAGCTAGCCTTGAACTCCTCAAGCTGAGCTTCACAAAATTCTAGAAGCCGATTTAAGCCCCAAAATTCATCTTCTGCAAGGGTTGGCGTCGTGATGTGGGAGACATGACCGCCCTGAGAAGTCAAGACTAAGTGGGCGTAAGGATTACCGCTGGTTCGCCGTTCCAGTTCGGGAATTAGCTCTGGTTCAAATAGTGGGTCATCCGCCGCATAGATGACCAAATAAGGCAGAGCGATCGCCTCTAATAGATATAGTCCGCTAGTTTTCTGATAATATTCGGCGACGCTAGCAAATCCGTAGTAATCAATGACCATATATTGGTCAAATGCCCGAATCGAGTTAACACTCTCCACCGCACCGGGTTTAACTGCATCAGGAAAGCGTTCCAAACGTTTCTGGGCTTCCTCCCGTAGCTGATGCGCTAAAGTCCGCTCAATTGAGCGCCCCGCAGGCGTTGAAAGCAAATAGTCCAAAGAGCGATAGGATTCCAGATTAGGGCACAAGACTCCGCCACAACGTACAAGGGAGCAGTTTTGTTCAACGGCTGCTTTCAGTCCCCACAAAGTCAATTGTCCCCCTAAAGAAAATCCCACCAGCGCCACAGCTTCTGGGCAACCCATTGCCACCAACTGCTCTGCCATTTTTAGCTGGTCTTCTCCTTCCCGCCACCCGTCAGAAGAGGGAACAGGTGAAAGTTCTGCTGTCTTTCCATGACCCCGCCAATCGTAAATCAGCACAGCCCAACCGCGACTATAGGCTTTGCGGGCAAGGATGTGAGCATACCAGGCATTTTTCGCTTGTCCCGTGATGCCGTAACTTATGATCAGCGTGCCTTTGGCATTGTTGGGACAACTCCACATCCCCCATATCGGTACTCCATCAGCACCAGCAAACACCTGCTCTTGCCAGGGGATAAGAGGCAAGTGAGAAAGCCAGGGAACTTTTTCACCCCACCAACCCCAAGTCGTTCCATACCAATAGCTTGTGGCAATGGTTTGGAATAAACCATTACTCAAGTACCAGGGTGGTTGGTAAGTTAGCATCAGTTTCTAACTAATGTCCGGGAAATAGGGATGGCAGCCATATCTTCTAAGTATATCTACCAGGAGTTACGCAGTTTTGTTTAGAAAATCACTGTTATCAAAAAAATGTCTAATGAATTAAAAGTTAAAAACTGTTCTAAGTGTGAAGACAAAAATATCGCCGTTCCTCTCATTATGCTCGGAATTTATCAGATATATGATACCTGGAATTAACGTCAAATTCTGATTTAGAGGGTATTGATAAAATGCTTCAAAATGGAATCCTGTACCTGTATCTTCACGAGTCGCTATTGTATTATGGATAACTTTAGGTGGCATTCCAAAGCCCAGTCCCCCAACCGCACCGACCTTAAATAAGTCTGGGAAAGCGAGATTGACGGCATAGTTAATAATGCCAGCCTGACCATTTATCTGGTCAACTCTTTTAGCCTCAGTATACCCGAACCAGCTACTCAAAGCTATCTGAGGAGTCATTCTCCAGGACGTTTCAACTCCAAAAGAATTAGACACCAACGGCACACCGACACCAAAGGGAATATTTGAAAAAGCACTGCCAGTTCGATGCGCTAAGTTTCCATCAGCCGAATAGTTCCGAATATATGTCAAGCCTAAGTCCAAGTTGGACAGTGGTTGGAAGGAAAGTTGTGCTAAAGCACTATACGTTCCGTTAAATAGTCCTTTTCCAGAAGTAGGGATGTCAGCATTTTGAGCTAGATAACCTAAGTCAAGGCGAAACGCTTCATTGAACCTATAAACTGCTGCGACCCCTGAACCAGTAGTGTTCCCGATGCGATAGATGGGATTGCGTTCGGCGAAGCGGGAAGGAGAGCCTTTCGTGCCTCCAAAGCTGGAAAAGAAGGGGTTAACGACAGTGGCGTAGTAATGATGTGATGCAGCATTGCCGTAAAGATAGACGTTGAGGCGATCGCCTATAGGAAACCGATATTCCAACAGATTTAAATCGACACGGTTATCAGTATTTCCCACTTCAAAAGAGAGGCGCGTCATGTTAGTACCAGAAACCCCATTGAAATTTGGCACTCTGTTAGAAGCTTGAAGGCGGACAAGCAGACGATCTTTGCCCATGAAGCTAGTTGTGAAATTCAATCGAGTTCGATAGTTAAGCGCGAGATTGGAATCAATGCGTGTGTTAGAATGACCATCCGCCGTGTCTCCCGTCAAATCACTGGCAGCAACGACGATTGAAGTATTTAATTTAGTAGTAGCGGAGAATTGATTGGCTTCCAACTTAGCCGTGCGAACCTCTATATTTTCTGCTCGCTCCTGTAGGATAGCTAACTCAGTAGCAAAATCATCCTGTAGCCGTTTGATAGTAGGAATGCTTTCGGAAGATAGTTCTGAACGCTGATTTGCCAGGTGTGTATTGAGTGTGTTTAAGCAATCCTTCAACGCAACAGCAAATTCATAGCGAGTTAGCACCCGATCACCTCGGTAAGTGTTATCTGGGTAACCAGCCATGCAACCATATTGTTCAATTAAAGATTGCAGCGCTTGAATTGCCCAGTCAGAGGGTTGTACGTCGGATAGCTGAGAAACTGATGAAGTTGAAGTGTTTGCCCAGTCTTCCGGGAGCAAAATCACTTCAGTTTTAGCGTTCAATATTGCGGTTTCTTGTTCCTTATCAGGAGTGATTTGGGCCAAGTCTGATGCTTGCTTAGGATGATGTATTTCAACGCTTTGAGGTTGAGCTAGCGCTCTCGTTTGCTGAACGAGAATAGCAATGGCTGATGTAGAGACAGCAAGGCTAATACTCAAAATTGCCGAACTGAGGATCAGTAAATCGGATAAAACTACGAACATTTATTGATTCTCCCAATAAATCCATCAAATCAACATATTTTCTAAAGTTGATTCTGTATATAAAGTGGGATGGGTTGCTGTTACATT
This sequence comes from Cyanobacteriota bacterium, assembly GCA_030776905.1. Classification (GTDB taxonomy): domain Bacteria; phylum Cyanobacteriota; class Cyanobacteriia; order Cyanobacteriales; family Coleofasciculaceae; genus CADCTM01. The sequence continues at coordinate 10,516 of JALYGX010000348.1, forward strand.
GCTAGCTGTCTCACCCAGCTCCCCTGCCTCTTCACTGACAGTACCGGACCATCACTTCCGTTTTAGGAGCTTTTCAATAGCGTCGCGTGTCGTCATGGCATTGACATTACTTGAAAGTAGTTGATGAAGACTCCAACGCACAGTATGCTGATAGCGATCGCCCTGACCCAAATGATGAAGCGGAGACAGAAGCTCTAATTCGACATAATTTTCTTTAGCATCACCATTGTTATACACTTCTACAGGAAAACCACCACCACCTACCGCACCATCGGGGTATTCCCCATCCTGACGAGTTGCTTTTTCTATCATGGCTACGCCGTCTTTGATAGCTGCTACCGCAACGATCGAGGTATCAGCACCAACCTTATAGATTTTTTTAGCAGAGACTCCCAGAGAAGGACGCACCTGTAATAAGGTCGTCGTCCTATGCACGATCGGTGACTCATTCTCCGGAGGGACGAGCCAATGAAAATTATTCTTATATATACTCTCTTGGTTGAGCGGTAAAAAGATGGCGTCCGGAGGTTCAATTTGACTAACGTTCCAAATCGATAGGAGCAACGGTTCTCCTTTCACTTTCTCCACAGTTTGCTGGATTATGAAGTCCCCATTACGCTCAAACCAGAACTCGCGCACCACGCGGGCACCGAAGCCTTTTGCCACTTCACTGGTCATCTGTAAGTGGTTGTTTGGCAGAATCTGTGCCCTGTGGGCATTACCATCCCAAGCTGGATCGGGAGGCCAACCGCGTTCTGCGATCGCAGGCCACCATTGCTGTGGTGCCGGCCAGGTTTTATCGCCACCCCAGTTTTTCCATTCATTTTCGCCGTAGGTTTTGCGGGGTGAATTCCACAAAAAGTTGGAACCATCCACAAAACCATATCGCATGACTCGCCCAATTTCCGGCACAACAACAGCTTCAGTACGACCATCACTCAGCCGAAACGCAGTGCGCCCATCGTAGAGTGTGGGTCTAATTGTGCCGACAGCAGTGGATACTTCCGACTGCACTTTGCCTTGATAGTTGAGAGACTCCGGTGAAGGGACAATTTTTCTAACTTTCCCGTCTTGCTTGGATGTTACATAGAGTTCTCCTGTTTCGTCTATCCCAAATCGGACATCGGTTCGGTTGTGACCAACAATTTTTAGAAAAGAGCGTTCTTGATTGCCCTCAAAGAGCCTGAGTTCTTTAATCGTTGCCTGTGCGCCATCGGTAAGTTCATCGACAGGGACATGGAAAAACCGCCCATCACTGCCGAAGTCGGCAAAAACATACTGACCTACTAATTCAGGAATGGCGGTTCCTCGATAAACAAAACCGCCAGCGATCGCAATTCCATAAAAGTCCTTCACTCCTGGCGGTATCTCATGGTCATATTGGGCAACAGGGTAAGTGTAATTAAAATCGCGATCGTTATCGGGTAATTCATAAATGATATTTTCGTTGTTTTCATCAATAACCCAGGTACCTTCACGCTCCCCCCAGCCATAATTGGCTCCTTTTTTGCCGAGATTGACTTCTTCAATAAAAGCCTGGCCCGTATCGACTATCAACATCTTGCCGTCGCCACCAGTATCCCAGCTAAATCGATGAGGATTACGCAATCCATATGCCCAGATTTCACCCAGTGTCTTCGGGTCGCCATCGTCCACAAATGGATTATCAGCAGGAATGCCATATTTGCCATTAGCACTATTATTTCCGAACGGCTCGATGCGTAGAATTTTTCCTAGCGGTGTGCCCAAATCCTGGCCATTATCCAGGGGGTCTGTATCGCTCACAGGAAAACCGTTACTCCCACCATCAGCTAACGCAATGTAAAGCATTCCATAATCAGCATCACCAGGTTTGGCATTGGGATTAAAGGCTAATTGCCCCGTATTGTGATCGGGGTAGGGTTCTTCGATGAGAAGGATTTCTCGCCTTGTTCCAGAAAACGTATTAGCGGAAGGGTTTGTAGCCTTCCACTCACGAATCACGTCATGGTGAGAACTTTCTATTCTCTGACCTTTGTTGTTAAAAATTGGTTGAGTGACTGGAAAATCAGGCGTTCCAGCATCTTTATCTTCGCTAGTTACGGTATAAAAAATTCCATTTTTAGCAAATTCTGGGTGAAAGGCAAAATAAGAAAAGCCTTGTTGTCCGGATTGGTCATGAAACCCTTTACCCACTAAACTTTTAACATCCATGTAAACGGTGGTAGTACGGTCACTAATGACATAGAGCTTGCCGCGCATATCATTAACAAATAACCGTCCGCTACCGTCACCAGGGGGAATAAGCAGGTTCAATCGAGCTGCCTTGTTTTCATCTTTGTCACTCCCGCTATCAGGAATCTTTACAACCTCTTCCAATCCAACAGAGAGTTTCGACTTTTCAATCAGTTCGGGAATAGGATTTTTGGCAATCTGAGCTGAGGAAATACTAGCAAATGCTATCACCGCAAAAAAAACACTACAAATCCAATAAGGAAAGGTAGATTTCTTGATCAGGCTCGACTTTTTCATACAGCAAAATTTGTCAGAGGAATCATTACTCCTGACTGAAAAAACCAACAACTACAGAAATGTGTATAGAGCTACACCCCAACTGTTGAGCCTTGATAGACTAGAATTCCTGGCTCTGATTCGACCCCTCCCTTCGCTTCTTGCCACAGTTCCTCAGAACTCGGCTCAAGTTGATGCAGCAAGCGGTTGATGGCATCGTGCGCAGGAGCGTTCTTTCTTGACGGTTGGACACGCTCTGCTTCGCTACAGCTATAAGCCTTTTGTGTCGCAATCAGAAAGTTGATGTATTCGATGGCAGTATATTTCGGTGGATTCATACCCTCCTTCTATCGCATCTTTCGTTCAACTGCGTAACTCCTGTCTACCTCAAGACTTTCTCTAACCTACCTCACGATCGCATCAAAGAGTTGGTCTAGCACAACTCTAGGCTATGTTAAGGGAAAACAGGTTTCGCTCCAGGGACTAAGAAATGTTATTAGAACTCAATCAGAGGGCGTTTCGTGCTTGGGTGAGGGAACAACTATAGATTGATTGGCTCTTCCCTCTTCACTACTCAGCACTGTGAAAGCATCCACTGGCGAGTACCGAAGAATTGACAGGAATGAGAAGCAATTTTTGCTGCTGCGGCTAAGGCATCAGGAAAATTTTGCTGGAGGATATAGTGACAGAAGGCCCCGTGAAAAACGTCACCAGCAGCCGTCGTATCAATGGGCTTAATCTGGGGCACTAGCATCTGACCCGACTCGCCACGGCTAAAGTATAGAATTCGTTTTTCACCTTGAGTAATTGCAATATGCTCAATTCCGGCGGCGGCAAGATAAGCAATGACTTCCTCGCTGCTACTGCAACCGGGTGGATAAAAATTAGCCGAGCAAATAGCGTAAGTGACGAAAGGTAAAATTTTTTCAAATCCGGGCTTCCAGCTACCGCCATCCATGATGACTGGGATATTATGGTTCTTTGCCGATTCAGCGATCGCATAGCCCGCTCCCATTTGATGACCGTCAATCAGGACTAAATCTACTCCAGAGTCAAGAGCATCAGGCAGTTGGTCATTGCTGGTTGCACTCGTTGGAGCCTTCAGTGAAATCACGGCGCGATCGCCAGTGGATTGAGTAACAACTATCGAAGCGATCGGTGGTGGCTCGATGGTAGTGGGGTTGAGATCGGCAATTGTTACTCCATGACTCTCCAGATCGTCTCGAATCAACTGTGTAATTGGATGAGTACCAACTACGCCTAGGATTTTTGCTTGATTGCCCAGGTAACTAAACGTTACTGCCGCATTCGTTGCTGGTCCACCAGCGGCGACAGTGTAGTCAGTAGCAACAACTTTTTGGTTACTACCCGGAAGCTGGGCAGATAGGTAAACCAAGTCCAAAGTGACCATTCCGATAAAAAGCCCATTTTTCGGCATCTACACTCTCCAGTTCAGTCTGGGTTATCGCCTGTCTTCTATTGTTTCCCCTATCCCTCCAAAATCAGGTGTCTTTGGGAAGGAAGACAAGCAGAACACTCTATCACTATCCTTTGCTATTCGCCGCATAGAGTAGTAATAACCATGTTGGAATCCTTAAAGAACTTCTTTGCCTTAGAATGTTTTATTCCCTACGGTCACTGCTACCTCTGGAAGCCACAGCTAGTGGGATTGCACGTCGCGTCAGATTTACTGATTGCCTTGGCATATTATTCGATTTCCATGATGCTGATTTACTTCATTCACAAACGACGCGAGTTACCCTTTTCAGGGATTGTCCTAATGTTTGGGGCATTTATCCTTGCTTGTGGAACCACCCATATAATGGCAGTTTGGACGCTTTGGCATCCAGATTATTGGCTGTTTGGGGGCATCAAGTTAATTACCGCATTGGTATCGTTGTATACGGCGATCGAGTTGTTGACCTTGATTCCCACAGTCTTGGCGCTGCCTAGCCCTGCTCAACAAGAAGCTACCCATCAAAAACTGGCTCAGGAGATTTTGGATCGCATTTCAGCCGAGGCAGCACTCAAACAAAGCGAATCTCGCTTTCGTTTAATCTTTGAGGATGCAGCGATTGGAATGGCACTGGCAGGCATTACCGGACAGCTTGTGGCAACCAACCCCGCCTTCCAACGAATGCTCGGCTACAGTCAAAATGAATTGAGTGGGATGCATTTTAAAGAATTTACCCATCCCGACTGTATCGCCGTTGAAGAGACGCTATTTGAAGAGATGGTGGCAGGGCAGCGTGACTTCTACCAGCTAGAGAAGCGGTACATTAGCAAGGAGGAGCAGCTCATTTGGGTTCACCTGACTGTTTCTCTGGTACGTGATGCGGAGGGGAAGCCTGAATTTTGCATTGCTCTAACCGAGAATATCACGGAGCGCAAGCAGGCAGAGGCATCGCTGCGACTCTATCAAGAACACCTGGAAGAACTGGTGGTAGCACGTACCGCTGAACTTGTTAAGGCAAATGAACAACTCAGTTGGCAAGCCAGTCACGATGCCCTCACGGGTTTAGTTAACCGTCGTGAGTTTGAGAGGTGCTTGGAGAAAGCCATTCACTCTGCCAGGACGACTCAGCAAGAATCTACCCTCTGTTACATGGATTTAGACCACTTTAAAATTGTCAACGATACTTGCGGTCATCTGGCGGGTGATGAACTACTTCGTCAAATCAGCGATTTATTGCAAAACCGATGCCGCAAAACTGACACATTGGCACGACTTGGTGGGGATGAATTTGGTTTACTGCTTTATCAATGCTCCTTAGATGAAGCCATGCGCGTCGTTCAGATGCTGCACGAGTGTATCCAGGAGTTCCGGTTTGTCTGGCAGGATAAAATTTTTACCCTGGGCGTGAGTATGGGACTTGTCGCCATTGCTGCCTACAGCTTGAATCTAGAAGATATCTTGAATGCAGCGGATACAGCTTGCTACACAGCCAAACGCCAGGGACGCAATCAAGTACACATCTACAAAGTAGGCGATCGAGAATTGCAACAGCAGTAGTGGGCAGTGTAGTTGATGGATGGATAGGACAACGATTGTTTAAGCTATGGCTCAAGAAAGCGGAGACAAGGTGGGAATTCCGGCAGTTGCGCTTGTTAAGGAATGGAGTACTTTCTATCTGCTTTGTGGGGGTGGCAGACAGGTCAGTTTGATTTAAAGGCAAATGCCATCATCCTGCTTCTGGAAGGTGACGGTCTCAAAGCAGTGCCAAGGTTAAACTCTTGCCTGGAGCTTTTTAGCTGAAGTAAGCAATTTTCTGATTTTAAGGTACTGCTATGACTAACAGCCGAGATGATTGCTCTGTTTAACAAGGTGTATCCTTTTTTACTGGGTCGTTGAATTTTTGACTTAAGAGGCGATCGCTATCTCGTCATTGAAGCTAGCGCAGGCAAGCTGCCCAGAGTGTAGTAACTCGCGAGACTGTTGCCTGACCCGTCCTTCCATCGCCTCGTGCTGCAATCTAATAAAAGCATTAAAGTCTTCCCAGTCATACTTCCTTAATAAAAGTTGGCGCAGTTGGTCTTCTGCTTCTACGGTTAGATAACCCGTAGTCAAAGCTTGTTGTACAATTTCCCGAATTCGACTCATCGCTCATTTCCTCACTTGCTTGGTAGATAAAGGCAACACAAGATTTCTGACAAAACCCAGCTCCCTGTTCTGATTCATCCTGCTGACAGACTCTCACATTTCGGTTGACTTGAGTCTGCTTTTGTCACTTCAGGCAAGTTATTGGCATCAGTACTAACTTTTTCTGAAATTAATCAACTTCAGTGATTCTACTAATGGTTAGCCACCCAGCGATCAACTCTTTGAGCTTAACCGACAGTAGATGACCGCTAGACTGCACCTTCTACTAGAGCCTGTGGCTGCCAAAGCCTCTTGTGTACAAATACAGACGTACTTACTTAAGTTTTGTTTCACATTTCCTGATTCGTCAAAAAGAGCGCCGTATTTGTTAGATTTCTTTACATTCTGGTCTTACCATAATTTTTTATTTTGCGTTGTATTCATGTGAAGCTTACTGGATAGGCAATGACGAATTATCTCCCTCAGGTAAGATAGATACTTTGTCAAAAACTGCTGTAACCCTCAGAATAGGACAATTTTAGGCGTAATACAAGCGTCATAAGGGTGTCATACAGGTGTAATACGAATTGATAAGCTGCTCGCGGCAGTCGGGTGCGATCGCACTGTGGCTAGCAAACCCTCTCCTAAGACAGGCAGTGTAGTCACTCTAAGTCTTTGAGATTGGTGTAGCCTTTAACAGCGTTGCCTGATATATTTACCAAAACTTAGTCATAGAACTGTTCGTCCCGCACAAAAAATGAAGTCCTATCTTGCCGCTGCAATTCAAATGACTAGCTTGCCCGACCTGGAAAAGAACCTGGTTGAGGCGGCAGAACTCATAGAACTTGCCGTGCGTCGGGGTGCTGAACTTGTGAGCTTACCCGAAAATTTCTCCTTCCTGGGCACAGAGGAAGACAAAATTACTCAAGCTAAAGCGATCGCTCACCAGAGTGAAAAATTCCTCAAAACGATGGCACAGCGCTATCAGGTGACCATCTTAGGGGGTGGCTTCCCCGTACCTGTAAATAGTAACAAAGTCTACAACACCGCCCTGCTCATCGATCCCAGTGGCACGGAACTCGCCCGTTACCAAAAAGTCCATCTATTTGATGTCAACTTGCCCGATGGCAACACCTACCGAGAATCCAGCACAGTGATGTCCGGTACTCAGCTTCCTCCTGTCTATCCCTCAGAACAGCTAGGCAGCTTGGGGCTTTCGGTGTGCTATGACGTTCGCTTCCCAGAACTTTACCGACACTTAGCCTACAAAGGTGCTGACATTTTATTTGTACCCGCCGCCTTTACCGCCTACACGGGCAAAGATCACTGGCAAGTGCTTCTCCAAGCCAGAGCTATTGAAAACACCTGCTATGTCATTGCACCCGCCCAAACGGGACATCACTATGCCCTGCGTCAAACGCACGGTCATGCCATGATTATTGACCCTTGGGGCGTTATTTTAGCCGATGCTGGAGATACACCGGGAGTTGCGATCGCGGAAATTGACCCCGTTCGTCTCCAACAAGTGCGTCGTCAGATGCCCTCCTTAGAACATCGGGTCTTTGTTTGAAAAAACCAGAACATTGATTTGCCGATGCCAGAGAGAGGGAAAAGCTAAAGTACCAGCCCCTCTCTCCTTATTTATTGGCGAAAAGTCAAAAAAAATCGGCGGTTGTCACAAGTGCCGAACCACCGAGATTAATAAAGGAAGGAAATCCTAGAGACTTGGAGCAAAAACTCATACCAATTTCCGCTTCATGCGCCACACCTAGCTGCTCAGAAGACTCCCAATCCTCTGCAATATGTAGCCTCAAAAAAGCAAGATGGTATTGCTGGCAATTTGACAAGCTCTAGCAAAACTCTACGTTAATTTTTTCTACAAGGTCTCTCTAAACGATTCCTGAAGGCTTGCCATAAAACTTTTAGTGTTTTTCCACATTCAGTGCGTAAGTCCTAACTTCGTTTATGACAATTTTCGGTTGGATACGCCATATATGAAAAAAACCGAAGCTCCTTCCGCAGTGGGAACCTCGGCAGAAAACTCACATGACCCACGAAAAACTAGAGCCTTACCAGAAGTAAGCCCAAAATGTCGTCAATAATGCCCCGATTCCAGCAACTGTAACCAACGGCCGTGGACTAATTAGCTTGATGCCTCCCACCGGAGCAGGTGTTGGAATTGAACGGTTGATAAATGGCTCCGTTGAGAAACCGGGGAGAAGGGAGAAGTCGAAGCGGAAGCCGCGAGGTAAATACTCCCCTGTGGCTGCATCCTGGTGATAGTCACCTTTCCATTGCTTCTGGGCAATGCTGGTAACCGCCTCTACCAGGGTTTCGATATCCTTTTCAGTATTGTGTACTCCCAGACTCGCTCGGACTGCTCCTGGAACGTTATGGCGAAGGACGCTACCGCCTCCGGCAACGCTTTCGCCCCGAACTGTAACTGTTTCTTGTTCGGAACCACAACAAGACGTTTCGTTAACTTTGAGGAGGCTCTTCATCAAAGGCTGGGCGCAGAAGCAACCATTTCGTACTGCAATGCCCCACTCATAAGAAAGAATCGCTGCAACTAAGCCATGAGGAACGCCCTCTACTGTAAAGCTTACCGCTCCCACACGCTGCTCCATTGCTTCTGGGTCGCTGGAACCCAAAACTTTGACTTGGGGAATGGCAGCCAGCTTTTTCAGAAGTAGAGAGGTAAGCTGACGTTCGTGAGCATCTATGGCGTCCATCCCTACAGCTTCGAGTACCTGAATCGTGCGAGCCAACGCCAGCATTCCTAAAATGTTAGGGGTTCCGGCTTCGTTGCGATCAGGGGGAGCTGCCCAAGTGACACTATTTACACTAACAGAAGCAACGGTGCCACCACCTGTTTGGTAAGGTGCAGCCGCCGCGAAGATATCGCGCCGTCCCACGACTGCTCCCACTCCAGTAGGGCAATTCATTTTGTGACCGCTGAAAACCAGAAAGTCAATGTGGCTGGGATCGGTATGAGGTTTCATGCTCACGCGGCGATGAGGCACTAACTGGGCACCGTCTACGACCATTAAGGCTCCATATTTATGAGCCAAGGTAGCAATTTCGTGAATTGGAAGAACTGTTCCGGTGATGTTGGAAGCACCTGTTACACTGACAACCCGGACTCTTCCCTTTGAGGGATCTAAGCGGCGTTCTAGCTCTGCTAGGTCAATCTGTCCATCTGAGTTTACAGAGAGGTGTTCTACCTGGGCTTTGCTGCGCCAGGGAAGGTCGTTGCTGTGGTGTTCTAAGATGGTTGTCAAAACGCGATCGCCAGGAGCAAAGGAGATGGTGTTTGCTAGCAGGTTCATCCCTTCCGTCGTATTACGCACTGGGATAACCACATCGCGATCGCCATCCCAACCCACGAATTTTCCTACGATGCGCCTTGCTTCCTCATATCGCTCCGTACATAAATTGGAATCAAACCCGGTGCCGCGATGAATGTTGGAGTAGTACGGCTGCATCTCTTGCAGAAAATCGCTGACAACTCGAAAGGGTTTAGTACTGGCAGCATTATCTAAAAAGATTTGGGAAACGTAGCGACCGTCTAGCAATGGAACCGAGTGTTTTGCTCCCAGAACCTCTGGACATTGAAAAATTTCTTTTTTAGACTGGATAGCCTTCGCACTGTGTCTTTGGATTAACTGCATTGAACACTCCTCGATCGTTTTTCTTGAGTAAAATAAGTCTGAAAGTTAATAAGTAACAGTAAGTAATTCATCAGGCAGGGAGAGCGGTGGCGACAGATGTGCAAGGGTAGCGACTGCCTACGCTACGCCACGGAAACTAAGCCGCTTGCAACCTTTGATATGTCTGTTTACGCTGTTGCAGTTGGTGCATATGGTTAAACAACTTCCAGCAATATTGCTCTGAAAGTCCAGAGGTTACAGCACCCCGGAGAACAACGTTGAAGTACCAGTCGTTGGGTGCAAATTCTTCTAATTCTTTGTCAATCACCACGTAGGTGCGAACATTCTTATGAACCTGACCCTGGCGGTGAATTTCTACCAGTTCGTGTCGATATCTACCTTCGTGGACGCATTCGCGCTTATCCAGACTCACGCTCAATCGCCAAGGCAGTTCATAAAGTACCCCTTCTATGGCGCTACTGGCGTCTTTGACAACATCAAGTACCCCACAATCGCGCTTTTCACAATAGCAATAAAAGCCCAGTCGATAGCCTTTGAGCGTCGCAGGGCCAATAACATAATCATGGGTGTTCTCACCAAGCGATCGCTTTAGATCCACTGGACACATACACGAGCCATAAGCAAAATAGTAAAATTTAGCCATAGTTTTCCTGTCCAATATCAATAATCTTTGGAGAAGGGAGTACTAAGAACAAGTTTTGAGGAAAAGATTAAACTGTAACTTAGTGGTTATTTATAAGTTCTGCGTGCCCTAAGTTCATGTTGTGTAGATATTGGCATACTATCCCTAGGGCTTGTCTATAGTTATTCGTGGTATTTACTGAATGTTTATATTGAAATATGGGGTTATAATATAGCTCCCTCAGCTAAGTGGCTTTCCCGATAAGGCTTTCGTCCCTTCACGGCTAAAAAGCGTGTTAAGAGTGTGTAAAGTGAGGAATTGATTAACTAAAAATCAGTCTTTAGAGGGATGACGGATTAAAAAGGTCTTTTCAAGTAGACGGGATTACTCTACAGCTCTTAAATTGACTTTTGCTAATCGTCATTGGGCGCAGGTTTGCAAGTTAAGGCGAGCAAGGGAATTCAATTTCAAAATATCAAGTTATAACTGGGAGTCAAGCGGCTCACAAAAATCGTCTACACCTTTGCTCACCACATACATCAGCACAGGCGTTGCGAGAATTGCTGGAAGCAGAGGCGTTGCTGCTAGATATCCAATCACTGGTGCAAATGAGCCATTGAGCAAGTCTTCCCGAAATTCCTTTTGACAAATCACGGCACGGCATTTCCGGGCTAAGGCATCTAACCATTCGGCATTATCTCGCTGCGGTTGCTGTCCAGCGCGAATGGCTAAGGCGATCGCTGCATCTTCTAAATTTCCCTCACAATCCTCAATAGCATCTAGAGCTTTCATCGCTTCGGGATTATTCGCTAATTCAGAGCGAAACTGAGCAATTTCTTGAGAGGTCACTATAGTCATGGAGTCTTTCTGGCAACTAGCCCAACAATCGAATATCAATAAGCCTCTACCACTATTGTGCCAAAGTGTAACAACAGTCTAGTTACCTCGGATAGAACATTGGCACAACAGGGCGTAAAATCCCTTGCGGCTACAGAAAAAGCTGGTAGCGTTGGGTCTACAGGCCTATACTGGTCACTTATCACTCTTCAATTCGAGCCACTGCCTAGGACGAAAAGGCTTAAAAGAGTGCCAGCGTTCCAAAGACTGTGGAGCAGGATAGAAGAGAGGAGATTGCGCGATCGCGTATAGACAATCCCCAAAACCATACCCAACGTTGCCAAGGGTAACACTTCCGAAAGGCTGAGGTGAGCGATCGCAAATAGCAAACTACTAGCGAGAATCGCACCCCAAACAGGCACGTAACGAGTCAACGACGGCAACAAAAACCCCCGGAACATAATTTCCTCAAACACTGGTGCCGCCACCGATGCCGTTAAGCAAAATATCAACAGTGCCACGCTATCCTGTCCCTCCAAAGCTAAGGGCAAAATTGGGTTACTGCCTCCCTGTCCTTGCCATAGCTGTTGGTTAATTAGGGACACCACAATTACCAAAGGCAGTGCTACCAGATACCCTCCCAATCCCCAGAGAATCCAGTTGCCTCGGAATTTCAAGCGAAACCAATCCTCTGGTACTGGGAAAAAAGGCTTGATGGAAAAGTACAGTACCAACAAACCACCCCCTGCCATCAGCAGGTAGCTGATGAGGACATAGAAAGCCTTCATCCGCACGCTGAAACCGCTGGAGTCTAGCCCTAACAAACCAAACAAAATCGGCAGTAGGAATTGACTGATAAAGAAAAAGCCCAGGATGAATACCTGCCAAATGATTTCCCAATCCCAAGGGGTTTCCCAAGGAACATCGGCGTTGGTGGCTAAAAGCGATCGCTTGCCTTGCAGCAGCCGTTGACTGAATAAAAACAGCAGGAGAATCACACCTAATAGACCCCCAAAGCCTGGTATTCCTCCAATCACCGCTAACTTGAAAATCGATTGCTGTGCAATTTCTTGCTCTTGACTTTGAAGCGACGATAAGGCGTCTTGGCGCTGCTGTAATTGATAAAGCTGAGTTAAAGCACGATACCGAAACCAGCTATCTAAATTTTTTTGAATTTGTGGTTCCGCATCCGGTAGCAGTCGGGGTGGCTGACTCCACAAACCCCTTAACACCTGCGCCGTCTGCCCTAATGACTCTTGGGATACAGACGCACTCCCCGATTGGGATGTCGTTCGCTCTGCCCTCTTTGGGAATTGATTAACAAGCTTAGTCCAAGTTTTAAGGGCAACGTCCGTTTGGTTTTGTTGAACTTGCAGAATTCCTAGGCGCAAGTCTAGCTCACTAATTAACTGTTCTACCTGAGACAACGAACTCCGCAACTGCCGCCGTTGCGCCTCGGAGGTAGGGGAATCGTCAAGCGGAGGCAATTGCAGTTGAGGGTTGGCGGCGTCAGGAGACAGCGCTACCTCGTTGGCAGAAAGTTGTTTGAGTTGTGCAGCGATTTTCTCCTGAGTTGCCTGAGCAGTTTGACGTGCCTCTTCATACTGTTTTTGGGCAGCTTTAAACGGCTCAGTGCCAATTAAAGCATTACGGGCAGTTGCTAAATCCGGTGTGGAATTTTCAGCCGTCGCCGGATTAGTAGTATTGCCCTGCCACTCGGCGGCATGGAGGAGTAGATTGGTTTGGTAAAGTTCTAGACGACTTTGAATCTGAGGCTGACCCCAGCTTTCTACTAAGGAAAGGCTGATTTTGGCGATCACAAAAATCGTCAGCACAGCCAGAATCAACCGCTTAATGGTCATAAACCCCTTCACAAGCTGCCTCTTGAACTTCTCACTGAAATTATCGCATTGCTAACTCAACCCGACGCTTCGACTTTCAGCAGGTGTCCAGTTGCAAGTTAAAATGACCCTGGCATTGGCAGATGATCAAAGGCTGCAACGTGCCTTCGCGTAAAACTTGGGACTGTCCACTACAAGAAGAGGAGGGTTAAACGATTGGCTACTCGCGTCGTTATCGTGCGTCACGGTCAAAGCAGCTACAACATTCAGAAAATCATTCAAGGGCGCTGTGATGAGTCAGTCTTGACGGAGAAAGGAAGTGCCGATGCCCAAAAAGTCGGTACTGCTCTCAGTAGCCTCAGCTTTGATGCCGTCTACAGTTCTCCTCTACAGCGAGCCAAGCGAACCGCAGAAATTATCCTATCCTATTTGCCCGGTTCGCCGGAGCTACGGGCGCAAGACAACTTGATGGAAATTGACTTGCCGCTTTGGGAGAAGCAAAATAAGTTAGAAGTCAAGGAAAAATTTGCAGACGACTACCGTTGTTGGAAAGAACGTCCCCACGAGTTTTGCATGGTTCTTTCAACAGCAGAGGGTTCTAGGAAACATTTTCCTGTCCTGGCACTTTACGAACAAGCGCAGCAGTTCTGGCAAGACATTCTCTCCCGCCACCCAGGAGGCACGATTTTAATCGTGGCGCATAACGGCATTAATCGCTGCTTGATTGGCAGTGCCATTGGCGTTCCACCATCCCATTACCATTCCATCCAGCAATCGAACTGTGGCATTAACATCCTAAATTTTGCTGGCGGTTGGGGCGAACTCGTGCAATTAGAGTCGCTCAATCAAACCTCTCACTTAGGAAACCCCTTACCCACACCGCGAGAAGGGAATAGAGGGTTGCGTTTGTTGCTCGTGCGGCACGGTGAAACAGAGTGGAATCGCGCCTCTCGCTTTCAAGGGGGAATTGATGTGCCGCTGAATGACAACGGGCGCAGACAAGCACAACAGGCGGCTGAGTTCCTCAAGGATGTCCCGATTGATTTTGCTGTCAGTAGTCCGATGTTGCGTCCCAAGGAAACGGCTGAAATTATTCTCCAGTCTCACCCCCATGTCGCACTACAACTGGAAGATGCGCTCAAGGAAATTAGTCACGGGCTTTGGGAAGGGAAATTAGAGGCAGAAATCCGACAGCTTTACCCAGATTTGCTGCATCAGTGGCAAGTTGCTCCTGCAACGGTACAGATGCCAGAGGGTGAGAATTTACAGCAAGTGTGGGATAGAGCGATCGCGTCTTGGGATGCGATTATTAACTCAGCGACGGTGTCTTCTACTCAACTCAACATTGGTCTTGTGGTCGCTCACGATGCCATCAATAAGGTCATTCTCTGCCACGTTCTGGGTTTGAGTCCAGAATCGTTCTGGAGTATTAAACAGGGTAATGGTGCAGTTAGTGTTATTGACTACCCCAAAGGTTTAGAGTCAGCGCCGATATTGCAAGCCATGAATATCACCACACATCTATCGGGAGGAGTCCTCGACAAGACAGCCGCTGGTGCCCTGTAAGATGATGTGCATTAATGTGGCAGAAAATGACAGCCGTTATTAGTCATTAGACTTCTTGCATAAGTAGCTTTTGTTCTAGAGATACTTGAAAAACGCTATAACTACAGAAGTCTCCAAGAGGACAGTATCGTGAAGATTGTGGGACACCTCCAACGAGTACGCCTAGACGACACGTTGTTCATGCGTGTGGCAGGAGCCGTTTTCGTAGGATTAGGGCTTTTTTTCATCTCGTCCGGTAAATTAACCACCCTAACTTGTAACCGAGTTGAAGCCAATAAAGGCAACTGTCACTTAATATCATCAGGGTTATTCGGTTTACACGGAAAAAACAGCCGATCGCTCGAATTACACGGGGCACAACTTGCAGATAACCCGATGGATGATGATGCCTCTCGCGTTATCCTCCTGACTAGTAACGGTTATCTACCCTTTACCTCATCCACTAGCGATCACAAAGCCGAAGCGACTGCCTCTCACATTAATACCTTTGTTCAACAAGCTGAAACAACCTCACTGACCATTCACCAAGATGAGCGATCGCTTTATTTCTCAATGGGAGGTTTCATCATTGCTGTTGGTTTATTTACTTTAATGTTTTCTAGAACGTCCCGACTAAATGCTTAATTCCTACGTAGGATGATTTTCCTAAATCAGAAACAAGGACTTTGCTCCCTAGGTTACGAACTTGATTGCCACCCAAATGCGTTTGGGCATTTAAAAAACTCGTCAGATTTATACCAAGTTTCCCTCAAAGATACTACTTCTCTGCAAGCTAATGACACCTCTAAACTCAACTTGCAATCACGAGAAATCCCTGATGAGTTACGCCGAAGAATGCTTGAGGACGGCTACCTATATCTACCAGGACTTCTCAATCCCCAAGCTATTTGGCAAGCTCGTTTGGAAATTGCCGAAAGTTTAGCCGCCGAAGGGTCTTTGGCATCGGGTTACTCGATTGTGGATTGCGTCGCCAGACCCGGATTACCCATGAGTTTCCGACCTGATTTAGCACTCAAAAGCCCTACCCTCAAGCAACTGCTTTATTCGGGTACTCTGATGGAATTTTTTCAAGGTTTTCTAGCAGGAGATGTCCGACCTTACGATTACACCTGGCTGCGTGCCGTTGCTCCAGGCTTGGGAACCTACCCCCATTGCGATATTGTCTACATGGGACGGGGAACTCACAATCTCTATACCGTTTGGACACCTCTAGGGGATATTTCCTGGCACATGGGAGGATTGATGATTTTAGAAAACTCCCATCGCCTAGAAAACATTAAAAACCGCTATGGACGGCGAGATGTAGATAGTTATTGTGAAAATCGGAAGAATGCCCAATTGTACGCATCGAATCAAAAATGGTGGGATGGGGCACTATCTAAGAATCCAGTTTCCTTGCGTCAACGATATGGAGGACGTTGGCTTTCTAATGAGTTTAAAGCGGGAGATGTCCTGATTTTTAGTATGTTTACTATTCATGCCAGCCTAGATAACCACTCTCAATTTATCCGGCTATCCTCAGACAGTCGTTATCAACTAGCATCAGAACCAGTAGATGAACGTTGGGTAGGAATACATCCCATCGGTCACTCAACAGCCGCTAAACGGGGCAGACTCTGCT
>JALYGX010000349.1 GCA_030776905.1 Cyanobacteriota bacterium
GTATTAGATTGAAGCTCTAGCGAATCGCTTGAAGGTAGTTGAACCACTTTTGACTTATGCTGTGCCGTCATAGTTGTACTCTTGGGAGAAATCGAGTTTCCTAAAAAATGAAAAAGGGCGATCGCACGGGACGACGCTACCCTTCCAGAGTGTTTAGACTCTTGACTTTAGGCTTGAAAAAGCGGCTTGTGAACAAATCCTGAGAGTTACGCAACAGCAATTCGCCTCTTGTTGTTATCCATTTTTATAAGTTTTTGATAGCAGATGCTTCGACTTTACAAAATCCTTGCCGTTTTATAGTCCGTATTTATACGGAATTTTGTATTACATCTGCTCTAAGTCCTAGGGAAATTACCGTTTAGCCGCTTGTCAAATTAGTTTATATTCCCTTTAAAGCCGTAGTTCTTACCTGCGAGTGCTTTCTACTCGCCACTAGTCAGGTGTATTACAAGACCGTTGTTGGGGCTGTCGGGCGTATGAACGCACGCCCCTAGACAAGAGTGAGACTCATTTAGCAGAAACACAAGATGAACCCTACCAACCCGACTGATTCTCCCCTTGTCCTTGTGGCAGACGATGATCGATTCACGCGGATGATGCTGCGTCAAATCTTGGCACAAGATGGTTACCAAATGGCAGAGGTAGAGAATGGAGAGCAGTGTCTTGCGGCATACACTCGCCTAAAACCCGATATGGTTTTGCTAGATGCGATGATGCCAGTCATGGATGGCTTTGATTGCTGTATCCAGCTACAAACGCTGCCCTTGAGTGAACGCACCCCTGTGCTGATGATCACCGGACTGAACGACCAAGAGTCAGTAGATCGAGCGTTTGCTGCTGGTGCTGTTGATTACGTGACTAAGCCCATTCACCCTCCTGTCCTGCGTCGGCGTTTACGCCGTCTTTTAGAAGCTAGTTGGGCAGAAGAGGCGTTACGAGCGAGTGAGAAAAAGCATCGCTCGGTTGTAGAAAACCTCAAAGAAGTGATTTTCCAGACGGATACAGCAAGGCGATTGATGTTTCTCAATCCTGCCTGGACAGAAATTACCGGATTCTCCCTGGAGGAAAGCCTTGGTAGCTGCTTTTTAGACTTCATTCACCCGGATGACTGCCAACTTCATGAGCAAAAATTTCAATGCCTGCTTGAACGCAAACAAGAAGACTGCCGTTACCAGATTCGCTATGTGACTAAAAACAGTGGCGTGGCACAAATTGAAGTGTATGCCCGCCTACTTTCGGCAGATGACGGCACCCTGATGGGAATTTCTGGCACTCTCAACGATATCACTGAGCGCAAGCGCCGGGAACAGCATCTCAGTGCAGAACACGCGACAACCCGCGTCTTGGCAGAATCGATCAGCTTGACGGATGCTACCCCGCAACTGTTGCAAGCCATGTGCGAAAGCTTAGGATGGACTCTCGGTGAATTCTGGAGGGTGGACGCAAACGCAAATGTCTTGCGTCATGTTGAAAGCTGGAATCTGCCCTCAGTTGAAGTCTCAGAGTTTGAGGTAGTGACAGAAAAGATTACTTTTGCGTCTGAGGTTGGGCTACCCGGTCGTGTTTGGGCAAGTGGTAAACCGATCTGGATCAGTAATGTTACTGAAGAGGCAAACTTTCTGCGAGGCTCAATAGCGGCTAAAGTTGGGCTGCACACGGCTTTTGGTTTTCCAATCCTGGCTGGGGATGAGCGGTTAGGTGTGATGACCTTCTTCAGCCGTGAAATCCAGCCGCCGGATACCGATTTACTCAAGGTGATGGGGGCGATTGGTAGCCAGATCGGTCAATTCATCAAACGCAAGCAAGCAGAAGAGGAATTACAGCACCAAAATGAGATTCTGCAATCTGAATTGAATCAAGCGGCTGAATATGTGCGAGCGCTTTTACCGCACCCCCTCAGTGGAGTTGTGACCGTTAATGAACAATTTGTCCCCTCGCTTCAGCTAGGAGGTGATGCTTTTGACTACCGCTGGCTCGATGATGAGCATTTAGTAATTTATCTCTTAGATGTGGCAGGGCATGGAGTTAAGTCAGCATTACTATCCGTGTCGGTACTGAATGTTTTGCGATCACAATCCCTTCCCAATACCAATTTTTATCAACCCAGTGCTGTTTTAGCTTCTCTCAACCAAGTCTTTCCGATGGGCGAAACAGGAGATGACTATTTCACCATTTGGTATGGCGTTTACAACAAAACTAAGCGCCAATTAATTTATGCTTGTGCCGGACATCCTCCAGCAATTTTGCTCTCACAAGCTTCAACTACTACCTCGGTAAAACAGCTAGGACAACCGGCTATACCCATCGGGATGCTTCCTGAAGCTGAGTTTGATGATAATTTCTGTGAAATTCAATCGGACAGCAGCCTTTACATTTTTAGTGATGGGGTTTATGAAATTCATCAGCCTGATGGCAATATTTGGGGACTCAATGCCTTTGTTGATTTACTGACTGAGTCTCATAATAGCCAAGGCAATAACTTGGAAATAATATTTCATCATATTCAGCATTTAAACGCTAATAAGGTCTTGGATGATGATTTCTCTCTATTACAAGTTTATTTGAATTAAATCCAACACCTTAATATCTATCCTTTGGCTAGCCGCCCTCTTACCGCTTTGCTAACGATACCCTCTTTTTCCTGCCTTACACTGAAGTTCCCCTTTGACAAATAGCCCTAACTCATGCTGTGACTGAAGTTAGGGCAAGAAACTCCCCGACTTTACTGGGTACAAAATACACTCACGCCTAGCAAATCAAAAGCTTTTTGTTGCAAGGGAGTGGGAGTAGTAATCTTGTCAAAAGTCATTCGAGTTGAGGAGAGTGTCGATTGAATACGATTGTTGGTAATGGTGCCTAAATCAGTTAACAAAGTCTGAAAGCTATGTACAGGAAAGCCATCACAAGTACGTTTAGTTTGGGCTTTAGCGATAGCTGCATCGGAGCGCACAGCAGGAGCTACTACGGAAGTAGATTCAGGTAGCGCCATTGAGTCGTCATCGAATAAGATTGGTGCTAAAAGCTCACGCATGTGCCATTCCACATAGTAAGCCAACATACATAAGAAAATATGAGCTTTCGGTAGCCGCGACAATCTTGTCGAGTTCCCGTTCTGTAGCCGTTAATAACTCTTCTCTTTTTGTTTTTCTTTGTTCGGCTAACAGAGGATTGCGACAGGCAATTAAGCGTTCATCGGGATAATCGGCACAGGAGATTTCGGCTAAATCTTGTTGGTCAAACAATGACAGTTGGATAGCCTCTTGCTCGACTAGGATACGGATTTGCTCACAGCGCAGCGAGGTAATCCAGTGCAGTTCTTCAACAGGTTGTAAGTCTTGCTTAATCCGAGCTTGGGTAATCATTCCTCTATCACCCACCCAGATGACATGCTTGATACCAAAGCGGGAACGCACTTTCTCAATTTGTGGCGTGAATGTGGTCGGGTCGCCAGTATTGCCATCAATTACTTCTACTGCCACCGGACAGCCTGCGCCATTACAAATTAAGCCAAACGTAATTTGTAATTTGCCTTTCTTTTTGTCACGGCTATAGCCAAACTGCGCCAGGGGACAGCTACTGCCTTCAAAGTAAGTTGGACTTACATCATACAGGACTAGGGTGTTTTCACAAAGATGTTTTTGTGCCAGTCGCTGCTCTATTTCTGCCTGCTGGCTTAGCAGCCAATCCATTGCCTCATACAATTGCTCTTCATCGGCTAACGACACTCCCAATAATTCACCCAAGGTTGAACTACAAGTTGCTGGGTCTAGTCCCCTAGCTGTAGCTAATTTCGAGGCAGGCTCAAGAATTCTCGCCACAATCATAGCTAGGACTAAGTTGCGGTTTCTGGAACTTTCCGGTGCAATTATGTTGTGCAATCCAATGTTTTTGAGTGTTCCCAAAACGGCAGCTACATGACCGTGGGGACGGCTTCTGGTAATCTCAAAGGCTTCTGGTAAGTTCTCAATCGCTGTCCCACCTTTGAGTAAAATCCGCAATCCATCTACCACTTCATCTGGTAACGAAGACAAATTAGCTAGGGTACGTTTTCGCACTTTGTTTCCTTCACGATAAGACTCGCGAAGTAAGACAGCCGGAGGGGAATTGCGATTGGGAACTCGTTCGATGTACATGTCTACACTTGTCCCGTAACTTGCTCCTCAAAAAACTTAAGAAACTCTAAAGTTACATGGGTACAAAGACAGGAGGAGTGGTAGCTCTATCCAAGGCGGAGCAAGCTTTTGCTTACCCAACAGTACATCTGTACGGGGGAACTTCAGCTTACAACGAATACGCTGTCCAATAAGAGCAGCGTTGAGCTGCCCGACGATTAAGCTACGAATAGGCGGCTTGTCCAACCTGAGTCAAGAAGCAGAATGCATGCAGGATATAACTAGCGCATTCTGATGGTGAGGTGTTATAAAAGGCACGCCAAGCGGCAGCTTTGTACTCGTCGTACTGGTTGGCTTTTTCGGGGAAATGGTTCAACCAACCCAATCGCACAGCATGACCAACAAGAACATCCAGGACAATATATTC
The DNA here is from genome assembly GCA_030776905.1 of Cyanobacteriota bacterium. Taxonomy (GTDB): domain Bacteria; phylum Cyanobacteriota; class Cyanobacteriia; order Cyanobacteriales; family Coleofasciculaceae; genus CADCTM01. Next base: position 4,540 of record JALYGX010000349.1, read on the forward strand.
TTCAATTTGTAAGTCTGGGTTATGCTCTAGCATCGCCGCCAGTTCCATGAGTGCCTCAATATTCACTTGCCGATATTCTGGTGCTTGGATCTTATTCAGTAAATGCTCCACCCGCAAAGCAAAATTCTTTTCACCTGGTGTCATTTCAGAGAGGATGACTTGGCTATCCAAGCGATTGCGGCGTTCTAACTTATCGCCAATCACCAACCCTTTGCAGTGTTTCATGACTCGCCAGACGCTGGGATAAAAGTCTTTGGGAACGCGCCCCGCCGCACCATCTAGCTGGCGCTTCCTAACCCAGCTACCTACAGTGGGTTTATTGTCTGTCTCATCTTGATTCTCTGCCGCAATCACCCAAGTGATGCCCTGCTCCGGTTGTTTGACGTGCAACGATTCTTGCTGCCGTAGGATTTGATTGATGCCCTCGTACCCAGCTAAACAGGAGCGAACTCGCATTTTGACTTCAAAAGGACTCGCTCCCATTAGCTGTTCGTAGGCTTCATCCTGAGTACATCCCAGTTCTGCTGCTAGTTCGCTCGTCAAGAGGAGGATGAGATAGCCAACCCGTAGCGTGAGCAAGCCGTTCAGTAAGTGGGGTTCAGATTTGATCAGGATACCGAGGTAAATCAGGATTTCTTGAGTCAAAACGCGATCGCGGATATCCTCCCGACAAAACTCGTCAATCTTCGACTGGAGTTCCTGATGCGACATCGGGTTTTTAATCAGCGACGCCTCGCTATAAGCCCGACCTACCGTAATTTGCTTACCACGTACCAGAATATCTGTTACGGCATCTGACAGATTGATATCCACTTTATTGAGCAAACCAGCCGCTTGGCGCACTACTGCCCAGTAGGGTGAAGCCGAGTCAGTACCCGCTTTGATGTAAACTTCATCCAGTAAATCCGCTACCGTCACGGGCACTCCTGGTCCACCAAAACCCGTATCAAACTCTAACCCTCGCAGACGCCTCAGGGTACGCAATAATTCGATTTGCTCATAGAGGTTCTGCGATTCCCGCAGACTATCGAGTAATAATTTCAGGTTAGTTTCACACTCGAGCAGAAATTCCTGAGTATGACCTAATGGCCCATTTTTCTCACTAAGGCTGGTCAAGTAGTAGCAACGCATCGCTGCATCTTTGACCGATGACTGCGTGAATTTAAACTCGTACAGAAAATCAATGCGCTCAGTTCCAGCCGTCAGCATCAACTGATTTAGACGGCCTAGTTTTACCCGCACGCCATTACACCAGCCGTTTTTCAACTCCTGGATCAACTGTAACAAGGGTGAGCTTTGGGAGCCGAGACTGGAGATGACTGACGGGGAACACTCAGAAGCCACATTACGTTCAGAATCCCCATTCCCTATTCCCCATTGCCCCTTATCCCCATAGGGGACTTCCAGTTCCCCATTCCCCATTTCCAACATGGCATGAGTTAGCAACAGTGTCATCGTCGGACGCCCCAACTCACTCCAGTGGCGTTGAATGTAAACGAGTTCGCTTCTAATCTGAGCCACCAAGAACTGGTAATCAAGAGTCAAGTAAAACTGCTCTTGGTCTAAAAACGCAGGTAGGAAAACAATCGTCTCTGCTCGAATCCGAAAGATTCTCGAAGTGGTCAGACTCCGCAACCGTCGTACCGGGCGTCCTGTCAAACCCAAAGAGTCATTACGCCCAATTTGGGCATAAACCGTTGACAACTCTGTTGACTGACGCACCTGCACTGGCTCAACCTGCTCGGGAGTCTGCGTTGCAATCCCGTAAGCCGCTAGTTGAGACTGTAACGCTTCATCCTCTGCCAACAGAGCGATTTGTACCACCGGGTCTTGGTGACGGCTTATGCACAAATGACGCCCCAACGGGTCAATATCTCCCGGAGCAAGTAAACCCTCACTGAGCAACTGACCCAAGAAGTACAAACTCTGCGCCCACACCAAGGGGACATTTTCGTTGGGACGACGCGGCTGGCTATGAGGTGATTTGCGCTCTGCCTCTATATTTTCATGAGGCACATAATAGACTTCTGGTAATAGTCCTATCCCATCTTTCCAGACGAGCAAAGCCTTCAAACACTCCTGATAGTGCTGGACTTGTTCAGTATTTCCTCGAAACAAGCCATCCAGTACTAGGTAGGTAAAGAACAAAGGCCACTCGCACTCAATATGCTCAAACTTTTGCAGTTCCCACGGTTCGTAATGCAGGCGAGTGGTGTCTTCCAAAACAGTTTGGTGCCCATCCCGCAGGAAGCGCTTGCAGCCGTATCGTCCTGCTAACTTTTTGATGATGTCGTTTTTGGTGCGCTCAATTAATAGGGCGTCTTCTACGGCAAAGGCTGGGAACCCGATCGCACTTAATAGAGCCGCATCCGTTTCTTTGGAGCTAGATTCGCGGGGCAGTATGGATTCTAGTGTGATACGTGCTCGCGCAATTTCATCGGGTAAAACATGAATTACAGATGCCTGCGAACCCCGAACCCCAAATAAATCCAACCCATTAATAGCTTCTAGGGCGGCTTTTGCCATCCCTACTGAACTGGCATTCAGTTCGGGATTACCGTGGTTAGCCTTATTTCCCCGCTCCCAGATGCCATAGTCGGGTGTACGATAGGTTCGACCAATGTAATACACCAGATTTTGAACGAAGTTCACTTCGTCAATCGTATAGATGATGTGTAACCCTGATGCGGTCATCTGAGCCAGCATCAGCAAGAAGAGGGAAGTCGCATCTAGCTGCAAATGTCCCCATTCCGCATCACCTACTACGACATCACCCGTGCGGGTGTTGTACTTGGCGTGCAGAGCGTCCAAAAGAGATTGAGTTTCTTTAAACTGCTCCACTTTGTGAGCTTGTCGCATGAGGCAGAACAACAGCCCCCGCATCAGCTTGACAACGCTTTGTTCTAGTTCAAAGGTACGTCCACCATCGGCATCTAGCTTGCGGTAAGCCAAGCCCAAACCCCACACTGCCAAAATGCTGTAAACGTTGTCCCGCACCCAGGCATCGGTATAGTCGCCGTGGGCATTAATCGCGGTACTAGCGGGTAATAAACCTGTAATTGGGTTTTGACGATTAAGAATCACCGCCTTGATTTGGTGGTAATAATCGTCCAATCGAGCTGGCAGTTGGGAAGCGATACTAGACATACCCGTCCTCTGAAAGTGCTGAGTTCTGTTAGCTCAAGGGGACATAGCCCGTGCTGAGTGCTAATTGGCAATACAAATTATTGCCGTTTTGCCAATTAGTAGTTACATTAATTTACATAGACCTTTACAAAACGTCATTACGGAGCAAAACCCATGCAAGGTGAAGATCGCAACGATCTAAAGTTTGGTTTTACGCCTCAAGCTGAAAACTGGAACGGTCGTCTCGCAATGATTGGCTTCATTGCTGCTTTGCTAACGGAGTATTTATCAGGTCAAGGTGTACTGCACTTCTGGGGCTTGATGTAATTCACGTTTAACCTCTGTCAATATCATCTATACAATTTCAGAGTTTAGCTGGGTGTTTGCGACAAGAACCCCAGCTTTTTACTAGCTATTGGCTCAAAACTTACGCTAATTAGCGGGTGACACGCTCTTTGTAGAGTTTAACAGTATTACTCAGTCCTATTTTTCAAGTCATAGGTTAGTCGTGTCGTATTTTGTAGGGGTTTTCTGCGCCGTTATTACTAAATATAGGGGCGACTAAGCGCCGCCCCTATATTTAATTGCTAGTTTTACCCATTAGACTATTTAGCGGATATATTCTTTGAGAATACTGTTGCGGTTGGGATGACGCAGCTTGCGGAGGGCTTTAGCTTCAATTTGCCGAATCCGTTCACGGGTCACATTGAAAATTTGACCGATTTCTTCCAATGTTTTCATGCGTCCATCATCCAAGCCATAACGCAGCCTAAGAACGTCACGTTCGCGGGGGCTAAGTGTATCGAGGACGCTTTCGAGGTCTTCCCGAAGTAGATTTTTGGAAACTTGATCTTCTGGGGTTTCACCATCGGCTTCAATGAAGTCTCCTAGGCGAGAGTCTTCTTCTTTACCAATTGGTGTTTCGAGGGAGATGGGAAGTTGGGCAGATTTGGCAATGAATCGCAGCTTCTCGATGGTCATTTCCATGCGATCGGCAATTTCTTCTTCTGTTGGCTTGCGACCCATTTCTTGAGAAAGAATCTTGGTAGTTTTCTTGATGCGAGAGATGGTTTCGTAGAGGTGAACGGGTAAGCGAATTGTGCGAGATTGGTCTGCGATCGCTCTTGTGATTGCCTGACGAATCCACCACGTTGCGTAGGTGGAGAATTTATAACCTTTTTCGTGGTCGAACTTTTCTGCGGCACGAATCAGACCCAGAGAACCTTCTTGAATCAAGTCCTGGAAAGACAATCCCCGGTTCATGTATTTCTTGGCAATCGACACGACCAAACGTAGGTTAGACTGTACCATCTTGTCTTTTGCCCGCCGACCCAAGTAGAGGCGATGTCGAAAGGCTGGCAATGCCATGTTCACTTCCGTTGCCCATTCGCTGTCTTGTGGCTCTCGCTCTAACTGATCCATCAAGCGATCGCGTATGCGCTCTAATTCCAATAAGTCAGCAATTTTACGAGCCAGTTCAATTTCTTCATCTGCCCGCAAAAGCCGAATTCGACCGATTTCTTGCAGGTAAAGACGAATTGAATCTTCTGTATAGTGCTTCTTTTTTGTTTGCGCTCGACGACGGGTAGATCGCACCTTACCAGGCTTACCGTCTTCCTCATCCGGTTGAGCGTCCACCAGCTCGTCTCGGTTCGCATCATCCTCGATCAAGAATTCAAACTCGCTTTCGGGTTGAGTAATAGTTGCGAGTACGTCGTGTGCCTGGGTCATGCCTTTTTCCTCATGCTCCTTCAGTTAAAGATCAGTAGATAGTGTCCGTTAATCTACTTAAGATACCGTAGCCAGCGAGTAACTTTCAGTTGCATTCTAAGCTTTATATAATAGCTGAGTTCAAGAAATAAGATTAAACTCCTTCTCTCCGCTCAACCCCTTAGCAAATGCACTCTGTACCTAGTTTTATTACTGGCTTGTCTTGAGACTTTTTGATTGTAGCCTTAATTACCAAAATTGGACGTGGCTTTTTGCTCCAATCACTAATGGTAAATTAGCTTACGAAGACCGTTTACAGCAAACTAATGTCCGTTGAAATAATGCACCCATAATCGATTCTCCTTTCTTGAGTTGCCTCATCCTACAATTCGCGGCTTAGTCGAGTCGGCGAGAGTGAGTCAGATTTGCACCATTCCATAGAGTGTTTACAAGCTAAGTCCAAGCCCATGTCAAATACATGGCAACAAGACTTGTTCCTACATTTTGGAATAGCCATCAAGGTTAAGAAATGGGAGTAATGTCTCCTTCCAGTTCAATCTTTCCTAAATTTACTCTAGCTTTGAACTTGATCGTCCCCGATAAATAGCTGAAATTAACTCAGCCATTTCAATGAACTCAGCTAATATATGACCGTGCTACCCTACGGAAAGTCATCAGTTTACCCAGTCTTTAGTACAGGTGTTCTAGGATGTTGCCAACATCCTCTTTGACTACGTTAGCGAAGTTCTTCTGTATGAGGAACATTTTCTTCAGTCAGAGCTTTAGAAATGTTTCAACTAAGGAAGCTTTTGTAAGACAAGTGTAAAACAATTGTTTTAACACACAAAGCAAGCAGATGTGGATGAGGCTATCGTTAAGAAAGCTGTAGATTACTGAGACTAGCTCTCGAAGATTAGCGAATTGGGGGAGGCATAAAGGCTTGAAAGAGTTACGGGCATTGAGTTAATTCATCGAAGTGATGGCTAAATCTGCTGCCATAACTGGTCTATAGTAACGAAATGATAACCTTTCTGTAACAACTGAGGCACTAACTGAGCTGTTGTTTCAGCAACATCTTGTCCTCCAAAGTAACCATCATGTAGAACAATAATCGATCCATTCCGAACCTGCTGTAAGACTCGTTGTACAACCACAGAGACGCCAGGACGTTCCCAGTCCTCTGGTACAACGCTCCACATCACTGGCTGATAGTTCCACTGGTGCAGTAGAGTCAAGGTTTGGGGTGTAAAAAGACCGTTGGGGGGACGAACGTCACGAATACTTTCTGGGTGAATCTGACAAGCTTGGGCAATCGCCTTTTGAGTTTTTTCTAAACTTAGCTTGAGATCATCCGATTTCAAGAAAGGAAAGGAGCGATGATCGTATCCATGTAGACCAATCCAGTGACCTCGTCGGTAGACATCTCTAGCAACCGATGGGACACGATCTACACAAGCCCCCAACCAGAAAAAACTAGCGGAGATACTAAAGCGGTCTAGCACTTGTAGTAATTCTGGGGTGTACTGAAGATGAGGTCCGTCATCAAACGTTAGTGCGATCGCTCGTGAGTTTGTCTTGCCTGACCACAGACAGTCGGGAAAGGAAGGTTTAAGAATTCGGTACAGGATAGGATATAGCGGGGCAAACTGCATTCAATCGTTGTCAGTTACGAGTTTTTAGTAATCAGGTGAAGCTTCCAAGTCTTAATTTCAGCCAAAGCCGCTTCTTAGGGAATCGCCAACTCTTTTCGCTAGTCACAAGCTGCTGCGTGGCAGTAGCTATCACCAGTTGTAATACCGTGACTACTAACCAGTATGAAGCAACAGCACAAACAACGTTGACCTGGCAAGTCAAGTATTCCATTAACCCAACCAATGATAAGCTTCCTCGCTTTGAAGAGTTTGCTTCTACCTCCCTTCTCAGCCGCAATGGAGAGCAACCCAAAGACGCCGTTATCGGTCCCGACGAAAAAGGTTTATGGTGGCCTGCCTTGCCGCCAAGACCCAGCATTGATGAAGTCGAACAACGGCAGCAACCTCAGGAAAAGGCAAGTAAACCGGAGCTGTTGCGGACGGCGAACTACCAAATAACCTACAAACAGGATGGGCAAACGGTAACGTTACCGACAAACTACGATGTTTATCGGCAGGTGGCTAGGGCGTATCGTTCTCAGAAGCCGTTGCAGTTGACGTTGGGAATTGGCGATCGCTCTGTAGAGAAAGCTGAACTATCAACGAAGTAAGAGAGGAACTCGCTTAATTTATTGTCGGTGAACTTCAGGGGCGGTTTGCTTCAGAGTAATAGGTACCTGAAGGGGTTGAGTGCCTTTAGCTAAAATCTGCTTACTGTCTAGCACCTGAAGACCATCGAGAACCGCCTCCCGAATGATCGATTCCCGCTCTCGACTCAACATCAAGCGAAAGCATTCAGCTACGATGCGGTTTTCCGATGGATATACGCAATGGTCTGTTCCCCAGCGTGTTAGCTGTCGCACTGCCAGCAATCGCTTTAGGGGATCGCCGTCAGTAAGGTCGTGCAGCATTTGGTCACGGTTAACTGCGTTTCGACCCGCTTGACGGCTGAGAATTTGCCAAACTAGGAGGATGAGAGTTGCCAAGGTGCCAAAGCCTTGAAGAATCGCACCGGTAGCAATCCAGGAACTATCAGAGTCAATCCAGATAGAAACAGCCATATAGGTGCTGAGGGTAGCAATACCACCACTGCCAACAGCCAAGGTTAGCTGCTGATTGGAGCCAGTGAAATATCGACGTAAACTCGACCAGTAGCGTTGCCAGTCCCACTCTTGCATCAAGTAGACCATCAACATTACCAACACACCTGCGCCAGTAGCCAGTAGGAGCTTCCAATTCCAAAACAGCATTGCCACAATGCCTGTTAGACCCACAAGCCAGCCTCCTGGCCCTCGAAATCGATAGAGGTAAACCTGTTTAAATGCTCGACCTTTGACTTTTGCCATCAACAAACTTCCAATCCAGTTGAGGAATTGCGGCTACCAAGACGACGCCTAGCCCACGAAGATTTACTATCTTACTGCGATAAATAGGGTCTGCCCGCTATATATGCTAATAGAATACAGGCTTCGGGTCGTGGCTGAGAAAGTACGCGAGACGAAGGTCTTGAGTAAGCTCCTATAAAGCATGACGTGTTAAGTTTCCTCCCTCAACCCAACCTACGCCGAACTAGATTCAGAATTCCCAGTAGATGAAGAAACCTCAAGCGGGCGCTTTCCCAGACTCAAAATTAAAGCTTAAGTCAGCTAAGGTCAGTTGACCATCAAAGGCGTAGAAGGTAATCCGAGAGATATTTGCTTCCTCAATCATTACTTGGGCGTTTGGAGGAAGCTGTGAATCAAAACCTGCGAGATTTGGTCCTAACAGCGACGTGCGAACCAAGAGTTTGCCCTGAGGATCGTAGGCAGACACAACCGTTCGCTGGGAACTAGTGACATAGCAGCAGAACTTATAAATGGGTTGAGAGAAAATTGCTTCTAACCAGCCGCTTTTGGGCGCTCCCATTAGGACAATGCTACCCGAACGAGGGGGGTAAGCTGGATTTGAGGGCTGTAGGGCGATCGCATTCTTCCAGGTAACGCCATAGTTATGAAACTGATGCTCCACGACTTCAAAACATTTCAACTCTTCCAAGTTAAGACAGACACTCGAAGGTCTTATCACAAGTAAATTAGATTTACAATCAGCGGCACTCCAGCAAGGAGAAGCGATCGCAGGTTCTGGCTCGATGAAGTTGGTTTCCGCTTCAACGGTTTCAGACTCTCTGACTTCATTCAAGGGTTGAACGCACTGCATTGCCATACAACTAATATGAACCCACTTTCTCAAAAACCCAATAACTGCGAACCTGTTGACGTGGAAAGAAGCAAAATCTTTGCTTTCTAGGCGAGCAATAAACTCCCTATCCAACACACACCTTTGTAATGACCCCGTCTCCTCGATTCACGCCTAGGCAAGCATTTTTAGTACTTTTGATCCATCTTTACTACACTTGTTCAGGAGTCAAAAGCCTCTCTGGCTTGCCCAACCAACAATCAACTCTACAAAAGTTTTTTAAAGGATTACTGATTTTAGTTTGTCTATTTTAAGTAAAAGCTGTCATCCCTCTAAAATACTTTGATGAAATAATAGTTACTCAAGTTCCCCTCCTCTTCCCGCATTGCCTGACTCTAGGCAGCTCGATAAAGGTTAAAATGCTGATTTTTACTCTGAAGCCCCTGATTTATCCAGGTCGGAAAACTTTCTTTACAATTCTTGGTCGTGAAGTTCCTGGATGACTCTTTTGAGGTTCTCGACTCCCTGATTGCGGCTGGAAACACCATTGACCAGAAGTGAGCATCCCATAAAAATTCGTAGTGCAGGTGTATGACCTGTTAGTCAACAATATTCAGCGGTTTTCCGACCCGCGCTAATTATACTCGTCAAAAGTGGGACGCGCTACGGGAATCAACCAACAGTGAGACGTTCTCGACAGCACAATCGGCGAATATGGCAATAGAGAGGAGGTTTGGAAATGATTGAGCCAAATGGCTTTCAACAAAATTCCATAGTGACTTCACTAGGAAGAATGGTCTATTACACTGCCGAGAGGCAGCCTTGGCGGACAAAAGATGCTGCCGAGCCAACAGAGCTGCCAAGTTTGGTGTTTTTGCATGGTTTTGGTGGTGGCTCGTCTGCCTATGAATGGTCGAAAGTCTATCCCGCATTTGCGACTGAGTACCGAATTCTCGCACCTGACTTAATCGGTTGGGGTCGCTCGGAGCATCCAGAACGAAATTATAAGATTGATGACTACATCACCACAATCATCGAGTTCCTCGAACAAACTTGCACTGAAGCGACTTCAGTAGTAGCGTCTTCTCTAACGGCAGCATTTACGATCCGAGCTGCGATCGCTCGCCCGGATTTATTTAAGTCTCTAATTCTCACCACCCCAGCAGGGTTAGCAGATTTTGGAGAAGACTATGGGCGCAGCTTTTTTGCCCAGGTGGTAAGTACGCCAATTCTCGATCGCATTCTCTACACGACTGGGATTGCTACCAGTGGGGGTATCCGCAATTTCTTAGAAAATCGACAATTTGCCCAAAGCCGCCGAGTCTATCAGGAGATTGTGGACGCTTATTTAGCATCAGCCCAACAACCCAATGCTGAATATGCAGCACTTTCTTTTGTGCGGGGAGATTTGTGCTTTGATTTATCCCTATACGTCCCTCAGCTAACTACTCCCACAGCGATTATCTGGGGACAAAAGTCACAATTCACTGGCCCAGAAATTGGCAAGCGTCTTGCCGCTCTCAATCCCCAATCTATTCGTGTCTTTCAACCCCTGGATGATGTTGGGCTGACACCCCAGTTGGAACTACCCGCCGTAACAATTGGTTTAATCCGGCGATATTTGCAGTTACTTGATGAAGGTAGGGAATAGGAAATATCCGTTTTTCACATTCCCAATTACCCATTCCCGATTGCCAGTAGATATGCCGGACTCGTAATGCGACGATTGGCAGTAAGCTGTTTTACTGCATTCATAACGATTCAACATGGCAACCATTAATGATAACTACCTCAAGCTCAAAGCGGGCTACCTGTTTCCCGAAATTGCTCGACGAGTTAATACCTTCGCAGAGGCAAACCCTGACGCGAAAATTATTCGGTTGGGCATTGGCGATGTCACGGAACCACTGCCAGAAGCTTGCCGCACGGCGATGATTAAGGCTGTTGAAGAAATGAGCGATCGCGCCACCTTCAAAGGCTATGGTCCAGAGCAAGGCTATGGCTGGTTGCGGGAGAAAATTGCGGCTCACGACTTCCAATCGCGGGGGTGCGAGGTTGAGCTTGATGAAATCTTCATCTCCGATGGCTCGAAGTGCGATACGGGTAACATTCTCGACATCTTTGGCAGCGACAATGCTATCGCCGTTACCGACCCCGTCTATCCAGTATATGTTGATACCAACGTGATGGCAGGGAATACTGGCTCTGCCAACAATAAGGGTGAGTTTGAGGGCTTAGTTTATTTGCCGATAACAGCCCAGAACAACTTCACCGCCGAGATTCCTTCCCAAAAAGTCGATTTAATTTATCTCTGCTTCCCTAATAACCCCACAGGAG
>JALYGX010000350.1 GCA_030776905.1 Cyanobacteriota bacterium
TTATAGAAGGACATTCTGACTGAGCCACATTCCGATAGCTTCGGAGCAGATCGGATTGCCGTCTGTGTCACTCCCTTACACCCCACAGCTTTAACGAAGTGGAGCCGTGGGAGTGTCAATTGTGTTATCTAGTTAGAAGTGCGAGTTTTCGGGACAGTCTCTCATGGCAGAATTGCCGCCCTCACAAATGAAAATGCCTCTACCCTTAGTGCCTAATCCCTAACCTCTAGCCCCTATTTTTATAGGAGTTTGCAACGTGTCGGAAGAACGCCAGTCATCAGCTCAACTGCCGCCAACCAGTGAAATCCAAAGCTATTCTCTGACAGCTACCTCTGAAAACTGGTTTGAATATCCCGTGCGAGCTCAACCTCATCATACTGATTATGCAGGTATCGTCTGGCATGGCACCTACGTGGCTTGGATGGAAGAAGCACGAGTGGAATGTTTGCGCTCTATTGGCATTGAATTTGCCGATCTAGTAGCCTTAGGATGCGATTTACCCGTTGTCGAACTTTCACTACGCTATCATCGCCCAATTCGCATGGGTATGGCAGCGGTTGTCAAGACACGCATGGCAGATATAGAAGGTGTCCGAATCAATTGGGATTACCAAATTCAATCCCTAGATGGACAAGAACTATACTTGACAGGTCGCGTTACATTAGTCGCCATTGACCGCGAGAAAGGTAAGATTCTACGACAGCTACCATCAGCAGTAAAAGAAGCACTTGTTAAGCTTTCTCTCTAACCAGAAGTTGCTGGTCAACTCTCAAGTTACAAAATTTATCTCAAGCTGCCCTCTATATCCATTCACTACTTGTCATTGAGGCTGACAATCCCCTTTAAGAGAAAACTAAATAATTGAAAAAATCCTCCCCTAAGACATTGGCACAGTACTGGATTGACGATAGTATCTACAACTCATGTAAGCAAATTTCCTCATACAATAGCTTATTCAGAACGCCTAAAGAGTTGAAAGAGGCAACAGCTAGTAGGGTATGATACCTTACTAAGTTTTGCGATACCTTGCTTACAAAGCCAATATTTAAGGAGAACTATCCGCCAATTGATTACTCTGTGATGGAGCCTTAGAGGCAAATAATGCCCGAACAGCTTGCTCAAAACAACTGACTCCTACCTATTTCTAGTTTTGATTTATCGAATTCTTTCTATACTCAATTAATGTTCCCAAAACCCGATGCTATGACAGCACTGCCTGTTCCGCGTCAACCCTCAAGTTCAGCCGACAGTAGCAGCAATAATGCTTCTGCTGAAGGGACGCCCGTTTCTGCTCTCAAAGAACTGGTAGCGCGTCTGCACCGGGAACAACACAAGATTCAAGATTTGTTGAGTTCCTTGGGGTTCGCCTTACGTAGCTTCAATAATTTGAATCAGTTTTTGGAGTTGATTCCGCTGATGGCAGCGCGGGTGACAGATGCTGATGGGGGCGCTTTAATTTTGTTCAAGCCAAACGGTCAGGTACGGCTAGAGCGGCTACATTGCCAGGAAGGTCAAGTTTGCCACGATATTCGTAAAGCGATTGAAAAGGCAACCCGTGAAGTTACGGCGACGAGCAGCGATGGAGAGACGGATAAAACGACACCCGTACCGTTGGAACTGATCCAGGCATCCCTAGATGAGCAAGTCAGCCGCTATCTAGGATCGGATATGCAGTTATTTGGCACTCCGATTTTGGTCAAGAATGGCGAACGAGGTCGTCTGTATGTTTTTACCCACGACCCAGAATATTCCTGGACGGCGACGCGACAAAAGTTAGTGCGGCTAGTCGCTGACCAAACCGCCGTGGCGATCGCTAATGATGAACTTACAGTCGAGTTGCGCAAAAAAGAACGTCTGGATCGAGAGTTAGAAATCGGTGCGGATATTCAATTGCGCCTGCTGCCGCGCCAATGTCCTGAGATTGAAGGGGTCGAACTGGCGGCAAGGTGTAAGACGGCTAATCGAGTCGGAGGCGACTATTACGATTTTATTCCGACTAACTACGACCAGCTACGACCCAAAAAGCCAGATGGCGAGGAAGCACTTGACGGTCAGAAAGCTTCCGTACCTTGGAGTCTGGTAATTGGTGACGTTATGGGTAAAGGCGTTCCCGCTGGTTTGATTATGACGATGACGCGGGGGATGCTCAGAGCAGAAGTCCTGAATCGTCATTCACCAGCGCGAATTCTACAGCACTTGAACCGAGTGATGTATGCTGATTTAGAAAATTCCCAGCGCTTTGTCACACTGTTTTATTCTGAGTACGATCCCGAAACCCGAATTCTGTCTTACAGCAATGCTGCCCACAATCCCCCTTTGCTATGGCAAGCCTCAACCCGGTCGATTCGACGCTTAGATACGGAAGGGATGCTAATTGGTCTAGAGGCAGATTCTCACTACGAAGACGCCCAAGTCAAACTAGCTCCCGGCGACACCATTATCTACTACACGGATGGCTTTACGGATGCGTCCAATCAGAAAGGCGATCGCTTTGATGAGGAAAACCTGACAAAAGCTTTCCAGTGGGCTTGTGAACATTGCACGGATTCCCAGGGGATTTTGGATTACCTGTTTGAACAGGTGCAGCAGTTTATTGGTTCAACAAACCTGAATGGAGATGATATGACGCTGGTCGTGATGCAGGTAAAATCTTCCGAGTGAACTATTTTGTGTGAGGCGATAATTGTCATGGTCGTTGAAGGACTACAAGCCGTACCTGTTCTTGTGGATAGCATCAGTCACTGGAACGATGCTCTCGGAGGATTGAATAGTCAGTTATCGTTCGATTGGCTTGTGTTAGCTCAAGATGTCTCTAACACACCCGATATTCTGAGTAATATCTCTGATGCGTGGAACAACTTTGTGAAAACGGGTCAAATCTGGGCGCTGCTGATTGGGATAGTCATCGGTTACCTGTTCCGGGGTATGACTTCGTTTTAAGAGGGTTCGTGGGTCATTAGCAACTGACAACGGACAGCTAACAACTGGCAACGGACAACTGACAACGGACAAAGGACTACTGCTGTGACGGAACAAAAAACGTGGAGCCAGCGGTTTGAATCAGCGTTGCATCCAGCGATCGCTCGCTTCAATGCTAGTATCGGCTTCGATATCGAACTGATCGAGTACGACCTCACGGGTTCTGTGGCTCATGCCAAGATGCTGGCTCATACTGGCATCATCTCGCCCTCCGAAGGAGAGCAACTGGTTGCAGGCTTAGAACAAATTCGCCGCGAATACCGTGAAGGTAAGTTCAACCCAGGCATTGACGCCGAGGATGTCCACTTTGCGGTTGAACGACGCTTGACGGAGATTGCGGGAGATGTTGGGAAAAAGCTGCACACGGCGAGATCGCGTAATGACCAAGTCGGTACAGATACTCGGCTTTACCTACGAGACCAGATTTCCCAAATTCGCAGCCAGTTGCGCGAGTTCCAAGCTGTCCTACTCAATCTTGCTGAAGCAAACGTTGAAACTCTAATTCCGGGCTACACGCACCTACAACGCGCCCAGCCTCTAAGTTTAGCGCATCACCTTCTGGCTTACTTTGAAATGCTACAGCGGGACTGGGAGCGGTTAGGAGAGATTTACCAACGGGTTAATATCTCGCCCTTGGGTAGTGGTGCGTTAGCGGGTACAACTTTTCCCATCGATCGCCACTACACAGCTTCACTGCTGGGGTTTGGGAGCGTTTATCGCAATAGTCTTGATGGCGTGAGCGATCGCGATTTTGCCATTGAGTTCTTGTGCGCCGCCAGCTTGATTATGGTACACCTGAGCCGATTCTCAGAGGAAATTATTCTCTGGGCATCCCAGGAATTTGGCTTTGTCACCCTCAAAGACACCTGTTCCACGGGTTCTAGCATCATGCCCCAAAAGAAAAATCCCGATGTCCCCGAACTGGTTCGCGGGAAGACAGGGCGTGTCTTCGGTCATCTGCAAGGGATGTTGGTATTAATGAAGGGGTTACCTCTGGCGTACAACAAAGACCTACAAGATGATAAAGAAGCTCTTTTTGATAGCGTTAAAACGGTTCAAGGCTGCTTAGAGGCGATGACCATTTTGTTGGGGGAGGGGCTGGAATTCAAGAGGGCACGGTTAGCAGAAGCCGTTGCTGAAGACTTCTCTAACGCTACTGATGTAGCTGATTATTTAGCCGCACGGGGCGTTCCATTTCGGGAAGCCTACAACTTAGTAGGTAAGGTAGTGAAAACTTGCCTTGCTAGCGATAAGTTGCTCAAGGATTTGAGTTTGCAGGAGTGGAAGGAATTGCATCCCGCGTTTGAGGACGATATCTATGATGCGATCGCACCGCAGCAAGTCGTGTCCGCACGGAACAGCTACGGAGGAACGGGTTTTGAGCAGGTACGGCAAGCACTGAAAAATGCAAGCGATCGCCTGATGGCTGAGTAATTCTCCCATAACTCACATGAAAAACAGAATACTGGGCATTACTGCCTTATTGCTCTTGATTGGCTCTACCAGTGCAGTAGGCACAGGGGTAGTAATGCCGTCGCTCTCAGCTAGATTGTGTCAAGGCTGTGACTATCGGGTTGCTAGTATTGCTAATCAGTCTAGGGATGAAGCCTCTGAAGCGGACTTCAAGGCTGGTCGCCTAACGTTCGCGCAAAACTTAGCTGCCTCTGACGTAGAGGAACTTGATGCTTGGTGGCGACGTGAGAAAATCGGAGACCCACACAAGTATCTACTTCCGGTTATTCTGTCCCGCCTCAGCTTGAAAGAGCAATACGACCCTCAGCAAAGTTGGCAAGTTCTCTTGAGGCTGGATAAAGACCAACCTGACCTCTACAACTTCCGGAGCGTTTATGACATCCGTATCTTCTTTCGCTTCCGGGACATCATGCCCAAGGAAGTAGAAGCCTCTTACCGGAGTATGCTGGATGCCCCCCGTGTATTGGAATGGAACGAACAGGGTACTGAGAACCATATGTTCATGCAGCGTATGTCGGGTCTTGCCTTTATGGACGGGAGCGGTTGGTCTAATTCTCTTCCTGCAACCACTGCAACAAACGAGGCTTGGCTCAGGGCAGAACTGAATAAGTTCCTCACTATTGGGCAGGGTGAGTTTCATTCGTCCACCTATTATGGCTATTCCATCGGCGGCTTACTCAATCTCTACGACTTTGCCAGTACCCCTCAACTCCGAATGCTAGCCAGAGCAGCCTTGGATTGGTATGCAACGAACATGGCTTTACGGCTCAGTTGGGGAACAGCAGGCGGTGCTGAGAGTCGGGGATTTGATCGCGGTACTTGGGACAAAAGTGCATTGAGTACTGTCGCCTGGATGTGGTGGGGTGATGACTCCGAAATTGCTAAACGCATTAATAATAAGTACGCGGGAGTAGCCCTACTTGCTGGCTTAAGTCGTTACCGTCCTCCTGCTCAGTTAAAGGCGATCGCATTAAAGCAAGTGCCTTTACCTTTCCAGGCAAAAGCCAGCCACCCTAGCTACTATAGCTATCACGAAGGGAATCAATTTTGGGAGACGTTCTATGCCACCCAGGACTATAGTTTAGGCACTCTCTTAAGACCACAACGCTCCTACCAGGTAAAAGGAACTATCAATGCCCAATTTGCGACCTACAAGCTCGTGATACGGGACCCCAAAAAGGTGAGTAACACAGTGGTCAGTTTGGGGGGAACGTTTCACAGCCCAATGGCGACGGGTAGCTCACCGGGTGATCAGTATGTCCAGGAAAGGGGTGCAGTCATTTACCAACTTAGGCTGAATGACCAAGACTTGGCGGCTGGAGTGCCTGCTCGTTCGCACTTGGTGCTGCCAACACGTTATGGTCAACCGCAGTGGCATGGGGGTTGGTATATCTGGCGAATTGACCAAACCTGGCTTTGTGCGCGTCCTTGGGGTGAAACAATTAGCGCTGAGTCTCCTGTGTCCCAAAAGGACAAAGATTATCAGGCTTTAGCGGCTAGTGGTATCAAGACAGCTTGGATTACTGATGTGGCAAGAGTGGCTGACTATCCTGATTTGAAAAGTTTAACTCGCGCCCTCGATAAGACTCAGGTGGATGATCGCTCTTGGGAGAGGTTAGGTCAGCTAGCTTATACCAGTCTAAAGGGCGATCGCTTGATTATGACCTACGAACCTAACAACGGTATTGGTCGCGCCAGCATTAATGGCAGGGAACGGGTACTCAAAAACTGGCCTGTGTTAGATAGTCCCTATGTCCAGCAGGAACTCAATAGTGGGATTTTGTCAGTTCGCGTTCCTAACCAAAATAGCTGGAGTCTGCGTACCACCTTGAGTGGGCCGCAGTGGAAGTAGTCTATGACGACACTCTCATTCCAAATCAGTAAAACAGTAGGTACAAAAAATTAGGCATCAACAGTGTTTATAGACTGTTGATGCCCATCTAGCTTGGAGTAATGCGAGCTAGACGAAACTTGTAACTAGCTCAATGCCCGTGCAGGCTATTGAGCTAATCCTCGTTTACCTTTGTGCGGACGCTTCGCTTTGATTAAGCGTAACAGCGGGCTTTGGAGCCATTTTGGCAACCTAGAAGGTGATACGGGTGCGGAAAGGAGAATTAATCCCTCTCAAGCCGCTTAGAGAACTTAAATCCCCCGATCACCTTCTAGATCGCGCTCGCTATCATCATCTTCTTGGTTCTCATCCCTCGGAGGTCTGTTGTACCGCCGATTTTTAGAGAAACGCCCCGTATTTTTGCGTTTACGAAACTTACGGGCGTACGCTTGATTCCGTTGCGCCTTTTCTTTCTTTAGATTGCGGCGCTTTGCCATGTTTACCTCATCAATAACAAAAAATATGCCTCGCAACCTCTCGCAAGAGATTCAGCTTGGCTTGTCTATCTTACCAGTGTTACACCAGACAAGGAGGTGACATCAGATTTTCTCAAAAGCCAACGGCTTCTAAAACCTGCGACAAGTGCAGTGAATTATTCAGAGCTTCAACATTGAATTGCTTATAAAGCGCTTTTTCGATCGCTGACGTTACCGAACTTGCATCCTTAACGTCTATGATAACAGTCGGTAAGTAACCCATTTACATATAACGCTCGCCTTATTAATCAATGCGTGGAAAATGCGTCGAACATGGCAATTTGTAGAAACGGTGTTGGGAATTATATTTCGCCATCCTGTCACGGGTACGAGCATCATCCCCATCTTGCCAGATGGTCAAATTGTCCTGGTTCGCCGTCGCGACAATGGTAAATGGTCACTACCAGGAGGCATGGTGAACTGGGGTCAAGATCTGCCGACAACAGTACAGCGAGAGTTGACTGAAGAAACTGGACTGGAGTTGATCGAGATTCGTCGCTTAGTGGGAGTTTATTCAGCACCCGATCGCGATCCCAGAATTCATTCTATTTGTGTCGTAGTAGAAGCCGATGTCCAGGGAACAATGCAGATAGAGGATACGCTAGAAATCAGTGAAGTCCAGGCATTCGAGCCTTCAGCCATTCCGAGGGGAAACCTTAGCCATGACCATGATCGGCAGTTGCAGGACTATTTCGACGGCAAGACGACTCTGGCTTGATCGCAGGCAGCGATCATGACAAACAACGCTACAACAACTTTTAGGGATGAGAAAGATTTGCCTTAACCTGTGTGACCATGAAACAAGACCCTGTGATCAGGATGAATCTACCCTTACGCAATTCTCGAATTAGGCTACCACTAGGGCAAGTTTTCTGGCGTGAAGTCGGTCGGGGGCCGATTCTCGTATTTCTACATGGTTCTTGGCGCGATGGTAGCCAATGGCTGCCCTTAATCGATTATTTGAGTCAGGATTACCATTGCTTTGCCCTTGATTTGTTAGGGTTTGGGGAATCCGAGCGACCTAAAATTCACTACTCGATCCAGTTACAAGTAGAATGCTTGGACGAATACCTCAAGGCGCTACACATACCGGAAGTGTATTTAATTGGTCACTCTCTGGGGGGCTGGATTGCCGCCAGTTATGCCCTAAATTATTTGGATCGAGTTCGCGGTCTTGTGCTAGTCTCACCCGAAGGTATTCAGGCCGACGGACATCAAGAAAATTGGCGGTTGGAGCGATGGTTGGCAGGGAAGCCGCCGATCGCTTATGGTATTTTGCGATCGCTCCTGCCTTTAGCACGGCTGTTTGGTCGCCACAAATCTATTGAACAAGCCTTGCAGCTACGACAACAGCTAAATAGCTCACCCACTGCCTGCAAACTCTTGTTCCAACGACGGTACTCAGAAATTCAGGCGGAATTATTGCAAGAACAACTCGAAGCCCTCAAAG
>JALYGX010000351.1 GCA_030776905.1 Cyanobacteriota bacterium
TCACCGGAATTTCTGAGAAGCTATCAAAGGCACGCGGTAGAAGCAGCATCCATTGCCGCGTCGCGAGAAGATTGTAGGCACCTTTTTGTCTAGCATCACTCTCCTGAGTGTTATCCATCAAACCCACCGCTTGCAGCAGAGTGTGATAGGATTCGAGCGAATGAGAGGCAGCTTCTAAAGGAGACTGCACCCCGTTAGGGTCGAGTTTAGTGATCGCGTGTAAGAAAGGAAAGCTGGGTATAGTCCCGACAGAACCCTCAAACAAGGCAGAAGCAAGCACAGGTTCGATAGGAAGTTTGGGTCCATTAGGTACAAGCGGCAGTGGGACAAGTTGCAAGTGCTTGTGTCGCTGACTGGCACCAGCGAGTTTCCCACCGTTATAAAATACCAAACCATCAATTTCGGCAAGGCAACCCCACATGGCTGCAAAATCTCCCAACGTCAGCAAGGTTTCTTGCTCTTCAAATGAGCGCGTGACGATGAGCAGGTGATGGTCGATAACGTTATATTTGTTCAGCAAACACAGGTGCGTATTGGAAATATCTGCAACAAACAAATCCTCTTCATAAGGTAGGAACGGGTTAAATTCCTTTCCTGAAGTAGCGGTTTCCTTTTCCTGGTTCTTTTTAGCTTGTTCCTTGCGGGCAAGGTTAGGCAAGACCCGAACGAGAAAGTTAACGCCCTCTTGTTCAACAAACTTGCATTCCGTCGGAATTCGTTGGAGTGCGCCACATTGGAGTGCCTGCTCGGTTCGCTCAGTCACCTTTGCCCATAACGTGCCTGGTTCAATGCACAGTGTTTCCCCTACGGATTCTCTTTCGGGCATAGTTAAACCTCGAATAATTGCTTCCGATACTCTTCTAGTTAGTACCAGCCTAACCTGACATAATTTAGACTGCCTTCAATTGAATTTAGAGCGACGAATAGCCTTCTATCGTAATAGTTTTTTCGTTTTAGCTAATTTTACCCAAGCTAGACATTCAGTCATCAGTAGATCGTAGATTTCTTAAGCGATTCATTCAATAACCATCTAAGCCCTAGCTCAATATGCCTTTCAATCTTGCCGCCTTAAGCCAACTGGGAAATTCATTTAGAAGTCTTTCATATAGTTGCTCGTCAGTGATTTTTCCTAGATCATCTACATGAAAAAAGTCAGCGTTATCAACAAACCGACCACTCATTGTATCTAGTCTTTCCAAAATTCCATAGCTAGAACCAGCCAATCCAACAAATTGCCAAAATATAGGATATTTTGCTGCATCAACCATAGCTTGTTTTATTCCTTGCTCATCAATAACACCTCCATCACTAAGAAACACAACAAATGTAGGCAGCTTACTAGGCTTTTCTTGAGTGTATTTCTTTATTACATCTCGTATGACAGGAGGTTCATTGTTTCCACCACCTAATTCCAACATAAGAGAGGGCATTTTTAAAAGCAACAAAGCCTTCTTCATTTCCCCACATTCTTTTTGGATGTATCCATCGACATTTGTCTCTCTCACAGATTCTGTTCTTTTGAATCTTGAGCCAAAGAACCAAACGTCTAATGTTCCATCATCATCTAGCCTACTAGCCACTGGAACTATTCTTTCAAGAAACGCTTGTACTGCACCAGAACCATATTGACGCATCATAGAGCCAGAAATATCTAAAACCAAAGCTACTCTTGCTACAACATTACTAATATCTTTCTTTTTAAGAACAATATCTACTTTGGTTTTTAAAAGATTAATATCTGGTCTTTTTTTAATATTAATAGGCTGCGGTTTTGTATTTTGCTCGTGAGTTATTAAAGGAGTCTCTACTTTAGGTTCTTCTTTCTCTTCTTCCTCTTTCGTCTCGACATGATACTTATCCACGAAAGTTTGTAATCCGGCATTATAGCCTTGACCGACTGCCTGAAATCTCCATTCTCCGTCCTTTCTATACAACCGACCAAACTCCAAAGCCGTCTCTTGAGAAAAAGCCTCTTTTAAATCGTACCGAGCCAACTGGCTTCCCGTTTCCTGATTGGAAAGTTTGATAAAGGCATTTTTTATTTGGCTAAAATTCTGTTTTTTTTCCTGCCCTTCGTGGATGGTGACAACAAAAACTATTTCCTGAATCGCAGAATTGACCTTGACCAATTCTATATGAATCGTCTCATCATCCCCTTCGCCTTGACCAGTTTTGTTATCTCCTGAGTGTGTCAAAGAGCCATCCAGTGATTTCAGATTGTTGTAGAATACAAAGTACTTTTCATCGGGAACTATGCCATCTTTAGTTAACATGAACACAGAGGCATCAATATCATAACTTTGTCCTGTATTACTCATCTCCCAACCCAAGCCAATGCTAACGTTCTTTAAATCGGGAGCTTCCTTAGAAAGATTAAACCGCTCGCCTTTGATTAATTGAATTCCCATCTTGGATATATCCTCTAGGTGTAAAATCTGCTAATTAGGTTAGGCATCTAATAAAAAAGGGGGTATTTATTGTTGTTCCCCCCTTTCTATTGATTCAAGTTTCTATTTTTTTGGCTTCCTTAAATAGCCACTAAGAGGCATACTTGTCTACAAAACTCTGAAGCCCTGAATTATAGCCTGCTCCAACTGCCTGAAATCTCCACTCACCATCTTTTTTGTAAAGTTTACCAAATTCAATCGCTGTTTCTCGCGAAAAATCCTCATCTAATTCATACTTGGCAACTTGTTTTTCTGTAGCATTGTCATAAATTCTGATGAACGAGTTTCTGACTTGTCCAAAGTTTTGCTTTCTTTGCTCTGCTTCATGAATGGTTACAACAAAAACAATTTCTTGAACTGAGGCATCTACTTTGCTCAAATCAATTTCAATTGTCTCATCATCCCCAGAACCCTCTCCAGTTCTGCTATCTCCCTTGTGTTTAACGGAACCATCCGGTGATGTTGAATTATTGTAGAATACTAAGTATTTTTCGGTGGGAATTTTTCCATTGGCTCCCAACATAAATACAGATGCATCCAAGTCAAACCCCGCACCTGTATCTGTCTGGTTAGTATCCCAACCTAAACCAATTCCGGCATTTTTAAGACCTGGTGCTTCTTTTGAGAGATTAATCCGCTCACCTTTGCTTAAGTTAATCGACATGATTCCTACCTCTTTATTACAAAACGACTTCTATTCGGAGTTGACATTCAGTTGATTGACCCAAGCTCATAGGGTTCATCCCGCTCTTCAGGGAGTAGTTAAGTATAGGATTTTAAAAGTTCTCCTAAACCATTCACACTAATGCCGTTGCCAATGGCTGCCATTTTCCACTCATTATTATGCTTGTAGATTTCAGCCATAATCATCCCAGTCATGCCCATATATTCAGTTCCCGATAGGTTATATCGAGCGAGTTCTTGATTATTAGACACATTGACCAAGCGCACAAAAGCATTTTGAACCTGTCCAAAGTCTTGTTTCCGAGCTACACAGTTGTAAATGTTAACTGTGAAAACAAGTTTCGTAATATCTGAGGGTAGCCGAGACAAATCAATAAGAATTTGCTCATCATCCCCATCTCCTGCACCAGTGAGATTATCACCAAGATGAGTAATCGCTCCTGAGGGATGGCTCAGATTACCGAAATAAACTACGTTAGCTTGATTAGTCCATTTGTCATTGCTATTCAAGCAAATAACTGATGCATCTAAATCACAGTCTTGAGTATTGCTGAAAGTGCCGAAACTACCACCACCTGATCGTTTTGCTACATCCCAGCCTAGACCACACATCAGCTTTGTAAGTCCAGGTGCCTCTTTAGAAAGCGAGATGCGCTGTCCTTTTTGTAGGTTAATTCCCATGTGTTTTGCTCTTAGCTGTAGCGATCGAGTAGTGCTTGTAAACCGCCCTGATAACCTGAACCAACGGCATTGAGACGCCACTCACCGTCTTTACGGTAAAGTTCAGCCATAATTAGTGCTGTCTCTATGGAGTAGTCTTCTACGAGGTCATAGCGGACAGCTTCTTGTTTGGTTTGGGCATTCACAACACGTACGAACGCATTTTGCACTTGACCAAAATTCTGATGGCGTTGCTGTGCTTCATGGATAGTTACAGTAACAACTATTTTTTGGACATCAGCAGGTACTTTTTTGAGGTTGATTTTGATTACTTCATCATCACCCTCGCCTACACCCGTGAGGTTATCCCCAAGGTGCTGAACCGATTTGTCCGGATCGGGACTTGCGAGGTTATTGTAAAAAATGAAGTGGGAGTCAGAAAGAAGTTTTTCGTTAGCCCCCAGTAAAAACAGTGACGAATCGAGATCGAAGTCATAACCTGTGTCTGTAGATTTAACGTCCCAGCCCAGACCAATAAACACCTCTGAAAGACCTGGTGCCACTTTTTCAAGTGATATACGTTGTCCTTTTGCCAGTGAAACTGCCATTATTTAGCCTTCCTTCTGTTGTTAGTCAATCAGACTCCACCCTACACGGTAGGCTTCCTCAAAGTTCCTGCCTTCGGTAAAACTACTGAGAATTTGTCCCCAGATATCTCTGGTTTACCAGTAAAATTGCGGTTGAAGACTGGAAGATACTGCACTAGCTCGTTGAGTGACGATATCGCCTTGCTTGAGTTGTTAGTACTATAGCTAAATCGTAATCCTGATAGGAGATTTTGATCATGTCTGGTTTGGCGAGCAAAGACTTAGAGCGGCTCTGTGCGCAAAATCCGGACTATAGGAATGAATGCCAGGTATTACTTAAAATTCCCAGTCACGACACAGTTCTTCAGGGCGACCGGATGGATGCACGGCACAGGTTAAACCGTCCTTACCATAGTAATATCGACATACATAGCAAGGTTTGTTTTGCTCTAACTTTTCTAGTAAAGTATCCCAGTCCTTTTGAACCTTAGCCTGATACTGACGCGCTAAGGAATGATTGGGGTCGATGTCCAAAGCTTGCTCAAAAGCAGTAAGGGCGCACTCGTGAAATTTAAGAGTTTGTACGGCGTGTTTTCTCCAGGCATCAGCACGGCATTCGTAGAGTTTAATCATGTTTAAGATTAAAACACCGTAGTCTGTCCAAGCATCCGCAGAGTTATTGTCTGCGAAGCTTTTAGCCTCTAGTAGTACTCGGTTCACGGTGTCGAGCAGTTCTCGCGGCTGCCAAGGTTTACCAACATAGGCTTCTGCGTGTTTTATGCCCCAGTAGAAATCGAACTGTCTTCCTTTGCCTGTTAGAAATACAACAGGGATATTCCGAGTTTGAGGGTTGGCTTTGATCAGACGACAAACGCCGTAGCCATCGATTCGAGGCATCACCAAATCCAGTAAAACTAGATCCGGACAATTCGCTTGTATTTGCTCCAAGGCTTCGACACCATCGCCAGCCTGGATGACATTCAGTCCTTTCCACATTAGCTGGTTTGAGATGCACTCCCGTTGGCTGCGAGAGTCTTCCACAACCAGAACTGTACTCATAACTGTGTGCCTTCTTACTGGAGTGAAACTTAAGGTTTTGGGTAGTGCCTGCTGATTGACATACGTTGCGTTAAATCCAACCTACCCATTCCGGCTGAGTTTCTGATCACCCCTTCAGTAATTTCCCGCAAACTTGCAGGATTCACCCAGTTGGGTGAACTAAGTGGATGAAGGCGATCGCATTTTTCTTACGTCATCGTAGTCATAGAACTGATTCAGGCTCAGTATTTCTTGTGTTGTCTCGCTCACTTTTTGGTTGTAGAACTGGTTACAGTCGGCTGGCGAAGTCCTGACTACATCTAGTTCACAGCCGCCTTGGCTCGATACCATAGAGTTAGTTACGATATCGATTCAATTTGAGTCGATGCAGAAGTCAGACAGCTAAATAAAAGGATGAATCAGCGATTCTACCAGACTCCGTGGGTAGTAAGTGCTGAACAAGCCAAGCTAATCATTGAGCAAGGGGCAACCATTCTCGATTCTCGTAATGTACTGGAG
>JALYGX010000352.1 GCA_030776905.1 Cyanobacteriota bacterium
AAGGAGATGAGCAAATTTAGGTAATGATTTCCCTCAAGTTCGGTCATCATTGTGTGGGGAATCTTTAGTGATTTGTCGAAGCAGTAGTACCAGGACTTTGGCTGATGTTTGAGTACGCTTTCAAACAACTCTCGATGCTCATGAAAGTTTGTGGCGCGATCGCCTTCACTGGAAATAATCAACATGGGCGTGGCAGGTGTGTTTTTTGCTTGGTCGAGAATCTGCTGTCCCATATCGAGTAAGAATCGCAGGGCAGGAATCGGAAAGCCATCATAGCCGAAATTCCCTGGATTATCCTTATTGAGCCACTCGTAGTAAAACGGGAGAATTTCTATCAGCCAATCTACGAGCTTGTTAGTACCACTCAAATAAGGAGCAAATAGTAAGGTTTTTTCAATGTGCTGGGGATGTTCTTGAGCTAACCACGCTGCCAAGGTTCCACCAGTGGAGTATCCTCCAATTATTAGCTGTTTCCCCAGCAGTTTAGCTTTTTGTACCCAATCCAACGCAAACTGTTGGTAGACTTGAGGGTCTTCTGGTAGAGGAGGAGGATTATTACCATCCCAATTTCCCGCCACCCCATGACCGGGTTGCAACGGAACTAAGACATTGTAACCTGCCTGAAACAACGCTTCTCCCAGTGGCTCAAATTGGTAGGGTCCGGCGGTAAATCCGTGGAAGAAAAGGCAAACTTTTGCACTGGGATTTGGTTGGAAAAAGAATTTTGAGCGGCACTTCTCGTTGCGCAGGGGTAGTGCATCCTCGCGAGTCTGAGCTTGTTGAGCGATCGCGGTTGTGGTGGTGGAGTAGTCGAACATGGAGTTGTTAGTTTCTCGTTGTTCCCTAACTATCCCCGCCATCAAAATTGCCCAACAACTACCCTTCGTTGTAGATATCGCTTCTGTTTAATTAAACGGAACAGCAGGGCGTTACCTTGAGCGCTTCATCTCTGGTAGAGGATGGCAAGATGTAGAGATGAGCAAATCACCTGTAACCTTGAATCGCTCACTGACAGAGGCACAGTGGATCTTAGCCTTTTTCGTGGCAGCTATCGTCCTTTGGGGCATTTCACTGGGAGACTTACCCTTACGAGATTGGGATGAGGGAACTCGTGCTTTAGTCGCTAGGGAAATCTATCGTACTGGCAACTGGCTTTATCCCACACTTCAAGGAGAACTGTATCTCAATAAACCGCCTCTGATGGATTGGTTAATTGCCTTAAGTTACAGTATCGGAGGCGTCGGAGAATTTACCACGCGCCTACCGGGTGCTTTCTTCAGTGCTTGCGGAGTCCCCCTGCTTTATCTGGTGGGGCGAGAAGTCTTTCTCGATCGCCTTCCAGCCATTTTTGGGGCTGGTGTTTACCTAACGCTTCTGCCTGTTGTGCGTCACGGGCGTCTGGCGATGCTGGATGGCATGGTTGTTTCTTTTTTTCTACTGTTGCTATTTTGCCTGCTCAAATCCCGACGGGATAGGCGCTGGGCTATCGGTGTGGGACTGTGCTTGGGAGCGATCGCGTTTACAAAAGGTCTTTTGGTAGTGCCTCTAGGAGCGATCGCAGGAGCATTTCTTCTAGCCGACAAACAGCTTATTTTGTTGCGCAGTCCCTATTTTTGGCTCGGCATCCTTTTAGGAAATCTACCGATGCTAGCTTGGTATGCGGCTCAGTGGCAGCATTATGGTACTACCTTTTTACAGGTTCATTTTCAGGCTCAAGGTCTGGAACGCATTTCTAAACCCGTCGAGGGTCACGGTTTTCCACCTTGGTTTTACCTGTTGGAGTTGCTGAAATATACCTGGCCTTGGCTAGTATTCTGGCCGGGAGGACTGTATTTAGCTTGGCAGAAACGCCACACTAGCTGGGGCGCTCTGATTCTGATTGGTACAGTTGGTTATCTGGGAACGATTTCTTTGATGAGAACCAAGCTGCCTTGGTACATCATGCCTGTCTACCCCTTTTTTGCTCTTGCCGTTGCTGCCCAAATTGCACAACTTTGGCAAAAACACAAGGCTTATCCTCGAATTTTGGCAGGAATTTTGGGCTTTCTTGTCTTTGCAGGTGTAGGGGGTTGTGTTTATTTTGTTTTAGCAGACCGTCAGCTAGTTTTAATCATTATGAGTGGCGTTGTAGGGTTAATGATGGGTTTGGCAGCTTGGCGAGTCAAACAGAATAACCCAACGTTCATCCCGATTTTATTGGTAGGAATGTACTTAACATTGGGGCTGTTGATGATGTCTAAATCCTGGCTATGGGAGTTAAATGAAGCCTTCCCAGTGAAGCCTGTTGCCGCATTGATTCGAGAACACACTCCCCCTGGAACCGTGGTTTATATGTCTTTTGCCTATAGCCGTCCGAGTTTAGATTTTTATAGCGATCGCCAAGTGATTCCCGCAGACGCAGCTACTTTACAAAGGTTATGGTCAACTCAACCTTACTTGTTATTAAATCAGCCAACGTTGGCAGCTTTACAGTTACCGAATAGCGTATCCCTCGGTACTGCCAAAGGCTTTACTCTAATTGCACCAAAATCTACTGTAAAGGCGGGTTTCCCGATATCTTCGGTTTCCCACAGATAAGCTGATTAAACCCGCCCCTACAACTTCTCGGCATAAGATTACTTATTTCCGAGCTTTTGCCAATTCTTCCTTGAGCATTCGTTGATAAATCTCTGGCAAGTACCCAGTCATCGTATTGTCTTCTATTCCATAGCCCA
The DNA here is from genome assembly GCA_030776905.1 of Cyanobacteriota bacterium. GTDB lineage: Bacteria > Cyanobacteriota > Cyanobacteriia > Cyanobacteriales > Coleofasciculaceae > CADCTM01. Next base: position 2,715 of record JALYGX010000352.1, read on the forward strand.
AACTCGTCCAAGTGCTGGAAAGCTCCCGCAACACTTTATTCAACTTGCCTTGCCGCAGTTGTTTAGAAATATCGATGTTCCAAGCTTGCTTATCGCTCAACCAACGGTAAACCACCTTATCCTGGTATTCCGGTTCAAAGCTGTAGAACTGCCAAAACAGAAAGCCCGATGCTCCTGGGTGATAACGCTTCGCCATCCTATCCCAAGTTGTGGTGATGAACTGATACCGCCCTGCTGCCGTAGTACAGTCACCAATATTCGGTCCCGCAACAATTGGCACACAACGGTCGGGATGACGGCTTAAATCCCAAACGTGTTCGCCGCCATACAATACAGAATAGGGTCGGGAGTCATTTGCCTCACTCGCTGCAATCGTTCGCATTAAAGCACGAATGTAGGGATCGCCTCCTTTCATCACCAGTGGAGCCGTCCCATAGACACTTGTTGGATAGTTAAACAGCGATCGCCCTGTCCCATTTCCTGAATACAGCTTTAACAGGAAGATCGTTAACGCTAAAGCACCAAGGCTAGCTAATAGATTCCTCAAAGCGGTTTTCCGGAAAATCTCTTCTACATTTAAACTCAAAGACTTTAGCAACGGTGATGGATCGACCAAGTTCAATAATCCTCACGCGGCTGATCAAAATGGGATTATGGCACAGCCTAGGAAGAAAGCGATCGCTTTTGACCAATCAGAGAATACTGGCAAACAGTTGATTCCAGCTTTTATCCGAAGCCTCTGCCGAAGCCACTACTTCTACAATTTTATTGCGAGCATCCGGTTCCGACAGCGCCTCGGCACAAACTTGTGCCACCTTTGTCCGAGGGATACTCCCATCAAACAGTGTATCTGCCGATGACATCACAAGAGGGTCTGGGTTATCTTCATTTTTGAGTCCCCCTGGTCGCACAATCGTATAAGTCAAGCCGCTTTTCTGAAGGTAGTCCTCTGCCTGCTTCTTCCACACCAGAATCAACCAAAACAAGTTGAGCGGATGGAAAAACTGGGATACGCACAAAGAAGAGACCATGACAAAATGCTCAATTCCCTTTGTCTTAGCGACATCTACCAAGTTTTTGGTGCCTTCATAGTCTACTTTGTAGGGACCTGTTGGGTCGAGGCTGGGGCTTGCTCCCGTAGCGCTTAAGATTACAGTGCTATCTCCAATTGCAGCACTCAGAGTCTCTGGCTTCAATACGTCCCCTACCACTAATTCCGCCTCCGGTGGCAAAATTTCTTTTGCTTTTTCCAAGTTTCGCACCATGGCGCGGACAGGAATATTGCGCTTTACCAATTCTTTGACAATTCGCCGTCCCGTCTCGCCTGTAGCTCCAGCAACAAACGCTTTCATCCTTATCTCCGTAAAACTCCGTAAAACCCCTGTGGTTGATTCTCAGACTCACAAGCTATGCTCAAGTGAGCGATAAATCTCTCTTTTGACAGTAAACTCTTACCCCTTAATTGTAAGAACTTTCTAAATATGTACTCGTCGTTACCATAAATAGTCCTAGAGTAAGGTGAAAATTTGAACCTCAAGTGGGAATGATTAACCTAGGCACAAGGCAAGCGACATAAGGACGCTCTGAAAATGCATTCGCAATTTGTTAACACTCGATCGATTGAAGGAGAGCAAGGGCATTTAAATGGCAAATCCATTTCTCCAGAGACTGACAGTTTAGTGACACAGATGCCTTACTCTAGCTCTGAGCCAACTCAGTTTCACAGTCAATTTCAAGACTGTATGGAGATGTATGCCGAAGCGTCGCAAGTTACTTCCTATCTCGATGCTCATCAGGATTGGTTTTGCCGCTGCGCCCACCCAATGAAGGTAGAACCAATTGGGCAAAATGCCTATTCCTTGCTAATCGGACGCTTTGGGGCATTTGGCTACGAGGTAGAGCCGAAAGTCGGTTTAGAACTGCTACCTCAAGACAATGGGATTTATCGAATTCAAACGATACCCGTACCCAACTATGTCGCTCCAGGTTATGACGTGGACTTCCATGCGACTCAATCCTTTGTAGAAGTACCAGCTAGCGAGTATTTTCATCCTGATGAGCGTCAAACTGCCAAGCTGCCAGAGGCGATCACCCGTGTTGAGTGGAATCTTGACTTGAAGGTTGCCCTGCGGTTTCCCAAGTTTATCCAGAAATTACCTCAGTCTTTAATTCAAAGCACAGGCGATCGCATTTTGTGCCAAGTCGTGCGACAAGTCTCGCGACGCTTAACCCACAGAGTCCAGGAAGACTTTCACACCACTCTGGGTATCCCTATGCCCAAAACATCTAAAAAGCGGTAACTTGTCATTGGTCATAGTTGACAAAGGGCAAAGGACAAAAAAGCTACATCTTGCTAATAATCCGCTGTACGATTTCTATACCTGTTGCGGCTTGCCAACCAAATAATCCTAAAAGCACGACATTCACGGCGATGTGAGTGAAGCGTGCCCAGTTTTTCCCTTTCTGCATAAATGGAGAAAGAGCAGCAGAAGTCGCAATTAGTCCTGTCATGCCTAATCCTGCTAGCAGGTGAGGACCAAAAAAGAGCTTGCCATTGTTAATGTAGGTGACCCCCATACCGATTAGTGTGCCGATTACCATTAATGCCAAAAGCAACGAACCGATTTGGTAGTGCTTGACGTTATACCGCCCCTTGATCAACTCTTTTTTAACGTCTCCATCAGCATATCGAGTGCGCTGAACCTGAATCCCTAGATACAGGGCATAGATGGATAGTGCTAGCAGTACCCACATTAAAGATGGATGAATGAATTGAGACCAAACTTTCACTGAATCTGGGATGGCGAGGTTCATAGTGTTCGCGAGAAGAATTTAAGGTTCGTGATAAAAATTAACTTAGCATAGGCATCGTTTTCTCTGAAGTCTGATTAGCAA
>JALYGX010000353.1 GCA_030776905.1 Cyanobacteriota bacterium
GTTGGGCGCTGACTCCCCTTAGAAATGATTTCCTCCCTTCCCACTGGTTCATCAAGACGGCGACGGCGGCTGCGGCGGTTCTTGTTATTGAGACCACCTCGCTCTTGATAGCTGGGATGATTCACGAAGTCTATGTCATCAGCATCATCGACAGCAGAAATATCTAAGGGTTCAGGAATATCTAGCGTTCGGGATTCCCTCAAGGCGACTGGAAGAGACGGCTCCATAATCTCTTTGACATGGCGCTCTGACTCGCCAGGAAGCCGCACTAGATGTCCTAAACCCCCACAACTGGGGCAAGGCTGACCAAATAATTCGTAGATATTTTGACCTTGGCGCTTGCGGGTCAGTTCCACTAAGCCGAGTTCCGAAAGCTGTGCGATCTGCGGTCTGGCTTTGTCTCCTTTCAAGGCTTTGTTGAAGTGTTCCAGTACCTGCAACTGGTCGCGCCTCGCGTCCATGTCGATAAAATCAACAATAATCACACCCGCTAAATTCCGCAGGCGTAGTTGGCGGGCGATTTCTGTTGCCGCTTCGCAGTTTGTCCAAAGAACGGTTTCTCGCGCTGTTGCCGATCGCGTAAAGGAACCCGAGTTAACGTCAATTACTGTGAGGGCTTCTGTCGGCTCAATAATAATATAGCCACCGGAAGGCAAATCGACTCTGGGTTTGAGCGCTTCTCGAATCGCCGCATTAACTCGGAAATAATCGAGAATCGATAAGCGATCGCGGTGATGGTCGATCAAAACACCTTCTGGCGATCGTCCGCCACTCCAGCTCACCAAGTGCTGCTTGACTCGCTTCACCCCCGTATGGGAATCGACTACAATCCGATTCACATCCGCCGTGTACATATCCCGCAGGACGCGCTGAATAAAATCATCATCCCGGTTGAGTAACGCTGGCGCTCTGGTAGAATTAGCTTCCTGCTGGATAGCCTCCCACTGCTTTTGCAGCGCTTCCAAATCTTCAATTATTGCTTCTTCTGCTCTACCTTCTGCTTCCGTTCGCACCAGCAATCCCATCCCAGCGGGTTTGAGGAGCACAGCAAGCGCTCTCAGGCGGTTACGCTCACTATCGCTCTTAATCCGACGCGATAAGTTTACACCCCGTCCGTAAGGCATCAGCACCAGATAACGACCGGGTAAGCTGATATTGCCAGTCAGCCTAGGACCTTTATTGCCTGTCGGCTCCTTCATCACCTGTACCAGGACTTTTTGCTGGGGCGTCAACAATTCAGTAATCGCACCAGCACTGCGTTTCAGGCGCAGGGGACCCAAGTCAGTAACATGAATAAAACCATTCCGCTCGGCATCTCCGATGTTGACGAAAGCAGCATCTATCCCAGGTAGGACATTTTCCACAATGCCGAGATAAATATCACTAACTTGGTGGCTGCCCGTAGCAACAACGAGTTCTTGAATTTGATCTTCCCAAAAAACGGCAGCAAGTCGATGTTGCTCCGCAATAATAATTTGCTTTGGCATTCAATTTCCTCAAAAATTTGCAGCATACTCAGGCACGAGGCTTTTTGTCCCTCTCGCTTTAGCTACCCAAGATAACTGTGTATGCAAAAAATCTAGCTTCACCTAGAAAAAAGAACCGATTTTAATGGAGAACCTTTAATGACCTGGGAGGGACTGAATGCAACTGCCACTTTCCTAGGTCAAGCCTTCCCCAATGTAATTGGTAGTCAATGCTATGCCCTTCCACAAAGGGTAAACATTGAATTTCGTAACGAGTGAGTAGAAAGTCTCGAGGAGCGAATCAGTTGCGTGTAGCATCTATTGCTAGTTTACACGGGTGAAACCCAATGGAACCTTCATCCGCAACTGTCCCTATGATGCTGTATTATACAGCGCTGTTCCTCAAATGCTACTCAATTGCAGTTAGGTAGTTGCGCTTGCCTTGCTCCAACGACAACTAGTTTGCCCCTCATCCTTTACTTTAGTGCATTTGAAGCTCTCTGGGTAGTGGCGAAGCGAGCTTGGCGAAGAGACTGAATTGTGGCTATCGCATGTTGTGCTACTGTATCAATCTCTAAGGCTGTATTACACCGCCCAATCCCAAATCGGACTGAGGCATAAGCTAGCTGTTCAGAACGCCCCAGTGCCCTGAGTACATGAGAGGGAGCCGTCTTTACAGATGAGCAAGCTGCCCCCGAAGAAACGGCTACCACAGGCTGTAATCCTAGCAATAGCGCCGAACCATCAACGTCCGCCACACTGATGTTGAGGTTTCCTGACAGTCGTTGAGTGGGATGACCGTTGAGATAAATTCCTTCTAGTTGACTTAATAGCTGCCACAACCGTTGTCGCAACTGGGTGAGACGTTCCGACTCCCTAGGCTGTTCTTCTAGCCCCAATTCCACTGCCTTGGCAAATCCCACAATCTGAGGCGTATAAAGCGTACCAGAGCGCATTCCTCGCTCATGTCCTCCTCCATGTAGCTGCGGGGATAGCTGAACTCTGGGGTTACGGCGTCTAACGTAAAGCGCTCCAATTCCCTTAGGACCATAGACCTTATGAGCTGTTAGAGACATCAGGTCAATTTTAAAAGCCTCGACATCCAGAGGAATTTTTGCGATCGCTTGGGCAGCATCGGTGTGGAATAGTACTTGATGATGGCGGCAAATCGCCCCTATTTCTGCTAAAGGCTGTAATACACCAATTTCGTTATTCGCCGCCATCACCGAAACTAAAATCGTATCGGGGCGTATTTCTTGCTCTAACTGGGATAAATCGATTAGTCCGTCACGCTGCACGGGCAAGTACGTTACCTCAAATCCCAGCGTCTGCAAGTACTCACAGGGGTCGAGAACCGCATTATGTTCCGTTTGCACCGTAATGATGTGCCGCCCTTTGCTGAAATAAGCTTCAGCAACTCCCTTAATCGCTAAATTGTTTGCCTCAGTCGCACCGCTAGTAAAGACAATCTCCTCCGGCGTCGCATGGATGGCATCGGCTAATATAGCCCTTGCTTGTTTAACCGCCGCTTCCGCCTCCCAGCCGTAAGCATGGCTAATGCTGGAAGAATTACCAAAATGTTCTGTAAAGTAAGGCAGCATCGCCGCTAGCACCCGTTCATCCAGGGGTGTTGTGGCGTGGCAGTCTAGGTAAATAGGGCGATGAGACATTGCTATTAGCTGATATGTTTATTGGTAGAAAATCACTCCTAGAAACGAACACTTTAGTGTTCTAGCTTATCTGCCCAATTTGGATAAGTGCGATCGCTTCCTCAGTTCCTCGCCGCAGTATTTAGCTTTCTAACAAGTCGAGTTCTATTGGCAATCGCCAATAGGGGACACATTAAGGCGATCGCCAAACCTGTATTATCCCATCCTCACTCCCACCACTGACGAGAGTTTTACCGTTGGGACTGAAGGTGAGGGAATCAACGGTGTCGGAAAGGTGAGAAGTCGTACTCTTCACTTTTCCTGTCTGTAGATTCCACAACTTGATTGTCTTGTCCTTACTCCCAGTGGCAAGAGTCTGATTATTTGGACTGATGGCAACGGACTCAACAATGCCTAAATTACCCGTGAGAGTGTGACTAGGACGACACGCTTGGGCCTTCTTACACCCACTCAAAAGATTCCCCAACTTCCACAGATTAATTGCGTTGAAACTTCCACTGGCAAGGGTTTGACCATCTGGACTAAATGCAACGGAACGAACAACATTGCCGGAAGGGTCAGAGATTGTCTTAATGAGAGTGCCAGTAGGCAGATGCCATAGCTGGATAATTCTGTCGTCGCTGCCATTAGCTAAAATTTTTCCATCGGGACTGATAGCGACTGAATAAACCCAGCTTGAATGACCGGAGAGAGTATGCAGCAGTTTTCCTGTCTGTAGATTCCATAACTTGATTGTCTTGTCTGCACTACTACTAACAAGAGTCTGCCCATCGGGAGTGATGGCAACAGATAAAATTACCGCCGAATGCCCAAAGAAGGTTCGCAGCAGTTGTCCTGTATTCTAATTCCAGAGTTTGATGGTTCCGTCCCCGCTGCCACTCGCTATTTTCTGTCCATCGTTGGTGATAGCAACCGACTTCACCTTACCAGAATGTCCAGACAGAGTGTGCAAGAGTTTGCCAGTGGACAAATTCCATAACTTGATGGTGTTATCAACGCTACCACTGACGAGAGTCTGCCCATCCGGGCTAATGACAACTGAATAAACCTGCTTGGAGTGTCCTGTGAGGGTATTGGTCAAGGAAATATTTTGACCGCCAGTAAACAGACTGTTGAGGGTGTTGGTCAAGGAAATATTTTTTCCCCCATCCATGAGACTGTTAGAGCTGGGAAAGTAAGAAATTCCAAGGGTCAGAGCTATACCTGTAGCAATACCCGTTCCAATTTCCATTAGGCGACGGGATTTTTTATGAGAAATAGTAACACTAGGGCGGTGTTCTGGTGAATCTGTCCAGGAGGCTGATGGTTCGCCAAGAATATTTTTGATTTTCTGCTTTTGAGAGAGTGAGATTTGAGACAGTTGTGTAGTGGTGAGTATGGCTTGAGGGGAGGTGGAGCGCTCCCTCAGAGTATACGTGGCGGAGGTATCCGATTGTTTTAATAGATTGCGATGAGTCAGTGCAGTGAGGGCTTGTCTTGCCTCTGTTACCGTCTGGTAGCGTTGACGGTAGTCATAGCGCACCATTTTGTCTAAAACGTCTACGAGGGGTGATGTAGCTTTCTCTGAGGGTAGGTGATCGCGCCAAATAATTTCACTGGTTCTGGGGTCTTCTGGCAATTGACATGCAGGTACTCCTGTGAGAGCTTGGATACCCAACATCCCCACAGCATAGATATCACTACAAAATCGCGGTTTGCCGCCGAGTTGCTCGTTGGGCATATAACCAGGTGAACCCACAGCAACCGTTAACGTTGTTTGCCCCTCTACATGAGCAATCTGAGCGCTGACTTGTTTAACTGCCCCAAAGTCAATTAGGACTATTTTGCCATCGTGTTTGCGCCTGATTAAATTTGAAGGTTTGATATCTCGGTGGATGACGCCTTGCTGATGAACAAACTCTAATACTTCTAAGATGTCCTGCAACAGTTCAATGACCTGGGTTTCAGGCAATGAATTACCAATCCGTAGTTCTTGCTTGAGTTCATTTCCTTCAATAAATTCTTGAACCAGATAAAACTGTTCATCCTCCTCAAAATTAGCCAAAAGTTGTGGAATCTGATCGTGATGCCCTAGCTTGTACAAAGCTTGTGCTTCTCTCTCGAACAAAAGTCTCGCTGTCTTTAACGTTTCTACATCGTTAGATTTAGGCTTGAGCTGCTTAACAACGCACAAGGGGTTACCCGGTAGCTGCCTATTTTCGGCAACGTAGGTCTGACCAAACCCACCGCCTCCCAAGTGTTTGATAATTTGATAGCGATCCTTAAGCGTTTTTCCTAGCATGACGTTGATGCAGTGCCAGTTTTAGCAAAATGAAAGGACGGGTTGATGAGGCTTTAACCTTTGCTGCTTAAAGATTGCAGCAATTCAGCGGCTTTATTTCAGCCAAAAGCTCATCATCCTTGTCCAGTCGGACATTAAGGCTATTTGCTATTTTCTGATTTTTGAATACCTACTGATAGTTTAACTTGGTAAATAAAATCCCATAGGTTTTTGTGCTCACCTCAGCCTGATCGCAAATAGACGACCTGCCAACGCGATCGCCAAACTTGAATTGTCCCATCCATACTGCCACTGTAGAGGTGTCCTACCGCATCATCCAAATTCTGATTAAATCGTTGCGGCAACCACTGGCTATTAGCTGCCCATTCGGGTTAATGGCTACCGATAAAATCGGTTCAACGTGTCCCGTAAAGGTGTGAATGTTTTTACCCGTATTTAATTCCCATACCTTGACTATTTTGTCATTTCCTCCACTGACGATCCGCCGCCTATCGGGAGTAATCGCCACGGAAGTCACTCCACCCGTATGACCTGCGATTGTCCGAAGTTCTCGACCTGTATTCAAGTCCCAAACTTTAATCGTTTCATCAATACTGCCACTAACAATTGTCTGCCCATCGGGGCTAATCGCAACAGAGGTGACACTACTTGAATGACCTACGAGCTTACCGATTTTTCCCCCTCGAATCGTGGCGTCAGCACAACCACTGACAATCGTCTGAGCATCGGAGCTAATGGCAACCGCATAAACCCAATCCGAGCTGCAAAAAGTGTCAATTTCCTGCCCACTATTCAAATCCCACACTTTTACTGTGCTATCTTTGCTGCCACTCACTATCCTCTGCCCATCGGGACTAACCGCAACACAACAGACAGTATCTGAATGACCGACTAAGGTACGAATTTCTTTTCCGTCGGTAGAGTTCCATACCTTAATGCTCTTGTCCAAGCTACCACTAACAATCGTCTGACCATCGGGACTAATGGCAACCGCATAAACCCAATCAGAATGACCTCTAAGGAGGGTTTTTTGTAGGGCGCTACGAAATTCCCACAACCAAATCGTTCTGAGTGCCCCACCACTAACCAAAGTTTGACCATCTGGGCTAAACGCTAAAGAGTAGGCAGAAACCGCAGGTGCCATACGCCAAACACCCAGAGTTTTTTCTAGTTCCATAAATTTCCTAGAAGATAAGTCTTTAGGGGCATGGCGTTTTCCTCTAACGGATTAAAACTGAAAATCAGAACCTCTGCTGTTCATTGTGTCTCAAATGTAGCAAAACCCTTTTACAACAGGGCTAATATGCTATTAAATAAAATGGGACATTACCAAGGCACGGAGTTTCAAGTCGTCATTCCAAATAATAAATCCCTATGAATCCTGAAATGGCCAGCCCAGACTATACAGACGAAACGGAAAATCCCAAATTATTAGAGCCAAGCAATGGAGACACCAAACTATTGCTACCGCCGCAATTGTCTACAGACTCGGCTAACGCTCAATGGCAGCAATACGGGGAACGAATAGCGATGTTCCTGAGAGATCTGCCAACCTACGTTACGCGCTTTTTTGAAGAAAACAAAGGACCTCTGGGGGGCATTGGTCTGATCGTACTCGCTTTGGTCACAGTCAAAGTGATTCTAGCGCTGGTAGATGCGATCGATGATATTCCATTAGTAGCACCAACCTTGGAACTTATTGGTCTAGGCTACGGGATTTGGTTCGTTTACCGCTATTTACTCCAAGCTAGCAGCCGCCAAGAACTATCTGAGGAAATTAAAACCATCAAAGAGCGAGTTCTAGGCACAAAAAGTTAAGGTAGCTAACAGTCTAGAATTGGACTTCTGCTTACCCACGCGAAATAGAAGCTCAACGCATTTTTTGGAAAAATAAGGAGGTTACCGCACGTCGATTGTCACTCACAACAAAATTGACGGCGTAGCCAAATCCATGAGGATAATGGCTTATCTATAGCTGGAGGCATTAGATAACCTCCGGCTACTGCGTACCTTGTGTTAGGCAACCTGCGTCGTCAGCCTCCACCCAATATGCAATCATCTGTACAAGGCACTTACGCCGAGCGCGAGCAAAGCGCGGTAGCCAAGCCTGCGCGAAGTGCAATTGCTCTTGGCAGTAATCTTGGCGACTCCCTGAGTATTCTCAAAGATGCCTTGGAAATTCTTGCTGAAAGTCCTAGCATTACGCTAAAAAAATATTCGAGCTGGTATCAAACCGCGCCTGTGGGACCACCACAACCTGATTACCTGAATGGCTGCGCCTTGTTAGAGGTGCAGCTAACGCCCCAAGACTTGTTAGAAACGTTACTGGGCATCGAAGCCAAATTTGGTCGCGTCCGCCGAGAACGGAATGGTCCAAGAACCCTCGACCTTGATTTACTACTTTTTGATGACTTAATTCTGGATACTCCTAATCTTCAGGTGCCCCATCCTCGGATGCGTGAGAGAGCGTTTGTCTTAGTGCCTTTAGCGGAAATAGCGCCGGATTGGGTAGAACCAGTTTCCGGAAAAGCGATCGCACAACTTGTACAAACGATAGACTGTTCTGGAGTCCAAAGACAGTAATAGTTCATCCTGCTTGAACCTTTAACCCTCCAACGTTCTAACCCTCATATGGCATCAGGTCGCGAACCCCCACAACTGCTGAAACAACGCTTGGTTTACCAAGGTCGCAAATTTAATTTTGAAGTCAGTCACCTCCGCCTACCTAACGAGTCAGAGGGAGATTGGGAATGCATTCGTCACCCAGGCGGAGCACTAGCTGTACCCGTGACACCAGACGGGAAACTGGTTCTACTGCGGCAATATCGCTTTGCCTTGCAAGGGCGTCTTTTGGAGTTCCCCGCCGGCACTGTAGAACCTCACGAAGACCCAGAGGAAACTATCAAGCGAGAAATTGAAGAAGAAACGGGTTTCCGCGCTAACAAATGGCAAAAGCTAGGTGAATTTGCCGTTGCTCCAGGTTATTCAGATGAATTAATTTATGCGTTTCTCGCTCAAGATTTGGAAAAGCTCAAGACACCTCCTCAGCGAGATGCTGATGAAGATCTGGAAAATGTTTTGATGACTCCACAGGAGTTAGAAGAAGCCATCCTGGATGGTGAATCCATCGATGCTAAATCTATTTCTAGCTTTTTTTTAGCGCGTCCATTCCTAAAATGAAGCACTGATACAGCAACCCCACCTGACAACAGCTAATACGAGCTGCTAAAACCGACAAGAACCAGATAAATCAAGGCTATGTTGCTAGAGTTGGCGGTTGATTAGTCTAGTAGTTAGTAGTCATTAGCCTACATGACGAATGACCAATAACCAATGACTAAGGACGATTGAATGTCTGACTTGATTCTGTTCTGGCATCGCCGCGATTTACGTACCTCAGACAATATTGGACTCACTGCGGCACGGCGGCAGAGTCAGAAGGTGGTGGGTGTCTTCTGCCTCGACCCCAATATTCTGGAACGGGACGACGTGGCACCAGCACGAGTAACTTATATGATTGGCAGTTTGCCCTCACTGCAAGAGCGTTACGCCGTAGCGGGGAGTCAGTTGTTGATTCTTCATGCCAATCCTATACAAGCCTTGCCAATCCTAGCTGCCGCGCTCAATGCCAAGGCAGTTTTCTGGAATTGGGATGTCGAACCTTATGCCAAAGAACGCGATCGCGCTGTCATGGCAGCCTTGAAAGAAAAGGGCATCCCCGTCCAAAATAACTGGGATCAGCTCCTGCACGCCCCTGAGGAGGTTCAGACTGGCAGTAAGGTGCCTTACACGGTTTATACTCCCTTCTGGCGTAACTGGAGTAGCAAGCCGAAAGCCAAGCCTGTTGAACCCCTCGAAAAGGCTGAGGGGCTTACTCAAGAAGAACAGGAAACAGCGCAACAAGCGGGAGCCGTAGAGCTACCGACAGCTAAAGATTTAGGATTTGTTTGGGAGAATGAACTGGTAACAGCTCCGGGGGAGGGAGCGGCACAAGAAAAACTGGAGGAATTCTGCCAAAGTGCGATCGCTGAGTACAAAGAACAGCGCAACTTTCCCGCCGTTCACGGAACATCTCAACTCAGTGCTGCTTTGAAATTTGGTGTGATCGGCGTTCGCACAGTTTGGGCGGCAACCCTAGCTGCTTTAGAAAACAGCCGTAGCGATGAAACACGAACTAGCATACTCGCATGGCAACAAGAACTGGCGTGGCGGGAATTCTATCAACACGCGATGTACTGGTTCCCAGAATTAGCAGAAGGAGCCTTCCGTAAAACCCTAAAAAACTTTCCCTATGACAACAACGAAGAACATTTTCAAGCTTGGTGTGAAGGAAAAACGGGTTATCCGATTGTGGACGCCGCTATGCGCCAAATGAAGGAAATTGGCTGGATGCACAACCGCTGTCGGATGATTGTCGCCAGCTTCCTCACTAAAGACTTGCTGATTGACCCGCGCTTGGGTGAAAAATACTTTATGAAGAATTTATATGATGGCGACCTATCTGCCAATAACGGTGGCTGGCAGTGGAGTGCGTCCAGTGGCATGGACCCCAAACCCGTGCGAATTTTCAACCCAGCCAGTCAAGCCAAAAAATTCGACCCGGAAGGCGAATATATCCGCACATGGCTCCCCGAACTGCGCTCTGTCGATACAGAGTATTTAGTAACTGGCAAAATCCCTGAGGAAGAGCGCAACGCTTGTGATTACCCTGCCCCGCTCGTGGATCACAATAAACAACAGCGCCTGTTTAAAGAGCGTTATCAACAGCAAAAAGCTCTTAGTAGCTAGCCACTTGAGTCAGTGCTGAGTGCTGAGTACTAAGAGTTTCTGGGCTACGGAAGAACTGGATTCATGCCTCGATGCGTAGAAGGCATCCCTAATTACGCTTAGGACTTGGAACTCAGCACTTTTATACTACTGGAGTCTCACGTCTGAATTCTTCTGGATAATCGCATGGCATAATGTAGGACATTTGCTTGACTCAAAAGCTGAAACTTTGGAGTTATGCGTTGTGTGGAGTGAATTTGTTAATGGAAATAGACCCCTATAGACCGCCACTACCCTGCGGTGAGAGGCAAGCCTCCCGATTACAATTTGGCGAAATGATTATCGAAAAGTTCTATTGTTTTGGAGCACGAGGCTAACGTGAAGGTTTTGGTAGTAGGCAATGGGGGACGCGAGCATGCTCTCGCTGGGAAACTGCTGCAATCGCAACGCATTCGGCAGGTGATATGTATACCGGGTAATGGTGGCACAGCGACGATGTCGCGCTGCCAGAACCTTTCCTTACGAGTCGATGATTTTGAGGGAATGGCGAGATTTGCTTTGGTTCACAATGTTTCCTTAGTCGTTGTTGGGCCAGAACTCCCGCTTTCTTTGGGGATTACAGATTATCTCCAACGCGAAGGTCTGATGGTTTTTGGTCCAACCAAGGAAGGAGCCCAGATTGAGGCGAGTAAGTACTGGGCTAAGAGTCTGATGCAGTCGGCTGGTATTCCAACACCTCGCTTTGAGGTTTTTACGGAAGTTGAGGCGGCGATCGCTTATATTCAGGCTCAGGTTGCCCCCATTGTTGTGAAAGCCGATGGCTTGGCAGCCGGGAAAGGGGTGACAGTGGCTTCTACCCTTGAGGAGGCACAAGCGGCTGTTGAGTCACTCTTCAACAATGGCTTTAGTACCGTAGTGCTCGAAGAGTGTGTGACGGGACAAGAAGTTTCTATTTTGGCACTGACGGATGGCGTGAGCATCCGCCCCCTACTACCCGCTCAAGACCACAAGCGGATTGGTGAAGGGGATACTGGGGAAAATACGGGTGGGATGGGAGCTTATGCCCCAGCACCTATCGTGACGCCTGCCTTGATGGAACGCATTGAGCGAGAAATCCTCCAACCTACTGTTAACGCCTTACGGCAACGAGGGATTGACTATCGGGGCATCCTCTACGCGGGATTGATGATTACTCCTCAAGGTGACCCGATGGTTCTGGAGTTTAATTGTCGCTTTGGCGATCCAGAAACCCAAGCTATCTTGCCTTTGTTAGAGACTCCTCTAGAAGAGCTATTGTTGGCTTGTACCCAACAGCGACTGGAGCAACTGCCTGCGATCGCCTGGAAACCGGAAGTCGCTGTTTCGGTCGTTGCTGCCGCCGAAGGGTATCCGGGTACTTTCCAAAAGGGTCATCCAATCACGGGTATTGAGCAAGCACAGGAACTGGGAGCTACGGTTTTTTGTGCGGGAACACACCTCAAGAAGCAACAGCTAGTAACAGATGGCGGTCGTGTGTTAAATGTTACAGCTACGGGGGAAACCTTTGAGGCAGCGATCGCTAAGGCTTATGCCGCAATGGATTGCATTCAGTTTGAGGGAATGTACTACCGGAAAGATATCGGTCATAGAGTCGCAAGCCCTGGAACAAAGCTTGATTAACCTCGCTCGCAGCTATAAAAAAGACGTTACTGCACTAAGGGAGGAGGCTGGCTGTAGGGTTAGTGCCCTCGTGCCTAGATCGCTAGGCGGCTTACCCAGCTAGGCAAAGCGCGGTGTAGAGCCTACCCCTCCATCGGAGTTGAGAGCGATCGTGACCAAAGCTTTAGTGAGGAGGTCAGTGCCCTTGACGGTACAATAAAAATAAGCACCATAACGTGCGTGGCTAATAAAAAGGATTCGTAATTTTTTTTAGAGAATTGTTAGTAATTTTCCCTGTTGAAAATCGTAAACCCACGAGTTTGGCTTTGTTAAAAACCATTCGAGAAGTTATAGCACATTGGTGGTCGGAGTTTACACTCCAGACCAGGCTGATGGCGGCGGCAACATTAGCCGTTTCCTTGATCATGAGTGGCTTGACCTTCTGGGCGGTGAACACGATTCAACAGGATGCTAGGATGAACGACACTCGCTTCGGTCGCGACCTAGGCCTGTTGCTAGCTACGAATGTTGCACCTCAGATTGCCGAAAATAATTTGACGGAGGTAGCTCGCTTTTCCAATGGCTTCTATAGCAGCACCTCTAGCGTCCGTTATATGCTCTACGCTGACGAGGATGGCAAAATCTTCTTTGGGATTCCTTTCTCAGAATCTGAGGTAAAAAACTCTCTAACTATTCAGCGTCGCATCGAGCTACCGGAGGACTACGCTAAAAACTCTGAGTTGCCGATGGTGCGGCAGCACCTGACGCCGGATGGGGAAGTAACGGATGTTTTTGTTCCCCTAAAACATGATGGCAAGTACCTGGGTGTTTTAGCGATCGGCATTAACCCAAATCCTACAGTTGTTGCTTCCTCAAATTTGACACGGGACGTAACGATCGCTGTTTTTATCTCAATCTGGGTGATGGTGATTTTAGGAGCAGTGTTTAACGCCCTGATGATCACCAAGCCAATTCAGGAATTGCTTAGAGGTGTCAAAAATATTGCCGCTGGTAATTTTCAGCAGCGGATCGACTTGCCCTTAGGAGGGGAATTAGGGGAACTAATTTTCAGCTTTAACGAGATGGCGGAGCGCTTGGAGCGCTATGAAGAGCAAAATATTGAGGAGCTAACGGCTGAAAAAGCCAAGCTAGAAACGCTAGTTTCTACGATTGCCGATGGAGCTGTGCTGATCGATACCAATTTCCAGGTCATTTTGGTGAACCCGACAGCACGACGCCTTTTCGGTTGGGAGAACAGTGACATTGTTGGGGAAAATGTTCTGCATCATCTGCCTTCATCGGTCACGATGGAACTGACACGACCTCTGTATCAAATTGTGGCGGGGGAGCTATCGACGGAGCGGGAACGCGAAGGTGAAGAATTCCGAATAACTCTCACCGAACCAACAGCTCGCACCGTTCGCATTCTCCTAACGAGGGTTCTCGATCAGTATCGTGAGACTATCAAGGGAATTGCGATGACTGTGCAGGATATTACCCGCGAAGTAGAGCTGAACGAGGCAAAAAGCAATTTCATCAGCAATGTCTCTCATGAACTGAGGACGCCTTTATTTAACATCAAATCATTTATCGAGACTCTCCACGAATACGGTGAAGACCTTACTGAAACCGAGCGTAAGGAGTTTCTCGAAACAGCTAATCACGAAACTGATCGCCTAACCCGTTTGGTTAATGATGTCCTGGATTTATCGAAACTGGAATCCTGCCGGATTTATCATTTTGAACCCGTAGACATCGCTCAACCTGTCGAGCAGACGCTGCGAACTTACCAGCTAAATGCCCGCGATAAAGGAATTGAGCTGGTTCAGGAGATTGAACCCAACTTACCGCCAGTCCTGGGTCACTACGATCTATTGCTTCAAGTCTTTGCCAACTTAGTTGGTAACGCGCTGAAATTTACGGAACCGGGTGGACGAGTAACCATTCGCGCTTATTTGCTAGAGTCCGCTCTCCATCATCACAACGAAACAGCTCAAGTGCGGATTGAAATCTCTGATACAGGGATTGGAATCGATGCCGAAGACCAAGAAGCGATTTTTGACCGATTTTTCCGTGTAGAAAACCGAGTTCATACCCTGGAAGGAACCGGTTTAGGTCTTTCGATTGTCAGAAACATTATTGAGAAACATCACAGCCGAGTACACTTGGTTAGCGAAGTTAGTATTGGTACAACCTTCTGGTTTGATTTAGATGTGTTTGTGGACAAAAAGACAGCGGTTGAGCCGTTGATGTCAGGAGACACACTGCCAACAACAGAAACCAGTTCAACGGCTGCCAGCGTGATATAGAGAAGTGCTGAGTTATTGCAAAGTAGGGGCGGGTTTACCGATATCTTCGGCTGGCTACAGACAACAAAGTTAAACCCGCCCCTACTTAGATGAACTCATTTGGATGCTGCAATCAAGGTAAGTAAGACACTTACCACTCCTAATCCTAGTAGACCTAGCAAACCTGGGTTGCGTTGACACCAGAGCCTTACCGATTGAACTAAGCTGTGACGGGGAGTATAAAGTGCATCCGAGTCCACTTGTGGCTGCGAAATGTCATGGTAGAGGGTACACTCCTTGGCGTAAGGACGTTGGGGAAAGGTACAAGTATCATCAGCATGGTAAGTGCAGCGATCGCACAACGGCGCGTCTCCTGTCGCTCGGTGCAAGGTAATACCCGGATGACCATAGGCTTTGAGAACCGTTCTGCAATGAGGACAAGCAACTACCTTGCTACTAATAGATTGATGACATCGGGGACAATTTACCATTGCTAGTCGCTCTCATTTGAAAGTGCTGTTAGCGCAGCGGCGCTTTGCGCGTGCTGAGTAAGAAGAGAAACTCCTAGGACAATAGGGACTAGGAAGTAGAGAGTAAGGGAAAGCCGTATCGTGTAGAGGCTTCTGAGTACATCAAGCTATGGGGTTCTAGCTTGATGCTTGAGGAAATTTGTGGACTTTATACTCAGCCGCCTCAATAATATGATGTTCGTTGCCAAACTCTTGGTTAAACTGCTGTTCAGTTTGTTGCAGTTGCTCTGACGGAATCGATTTCCAAGCTTCGAGACTAGCCCAACGAATCATCAGGACAACTTCGCTTGGTGTTTCTGGATGAATCCAGACTTCTTTGCTCAAAAATCCGGGATAGCTAGCCAGCTTCGCTGTCCAGATTTCGGCATCTTTTTCAATAAATTTCTCCCGCAGTTCAGGGGAGACTTTTATTTTGAGCCACTCAATCACCATGTTGACTAATTACTGCTTCGAGCGAATGGACATCCGTCCAGAACGCGACTCCACAACGTTCGCGTTAACGTAGGAGCGGCGATGTTAGCGTAGCAGCTCCTGAGGAGCCAAGAGTAGAATAAAAGTTTATCTTCTCACTCAGCCCTATTTTCAAGCCAATGCCTGAACAGGGACGTTCATCTATCTATTGTGTCACGATCTACCTAGCCTGCGTTTAGCAGGTCTGGTGAAGATGTCACAGAATAGAATTGGAGGCTAGAGATAATATCAGGTTGTGAGTCCGTTTGAAAACCGTCTACGTTGAGATACTCAATTGAGCGCCGAATAACAGGAGAAATTATGGATAATAGTGACTGGCTTAAGCAGTTATTGATGGTTGGTGTTGGTACTACCTCAATAGTCGCAGAGAAACTGCGAGAGGTCAGTGATGAATGGGTAAAAGATGGCAAAATAAACCCTGAGCAAGCTAAAGGGTTTGTCGATGATATGATGCAGCAGATCAAGTCAGAACAAGGTAATTTTGAGACGCAGATGGAACGACAGATGCGTAATATGCTGCAAGATTTGGGCGTACCTCGCCAATCGGAAATGGATGAATTACGAGGTCGCATCGATCGCCTGGAACGTCAGGTGCGAGATATGGAAAATAAGCTCTGGCGCTAAGAACAATAGAATCGGGAGGATAGATTTTGAGAGAAATTATAATCAGCTTAGGGGTTGTAGTGGCTTTTGGGTTGGTGCTGATTGTGGCTCAACTTACTACGGGAAACAACTCAGCCATAGCTGATGAACTGAGTAAAACTCAACCCGCTGTGGTAGCACAACCAACAAGCGATCGCCTAGTTGTTAACGATACAAATCTTATTGCAATGAATAGTGGTTCAGAAAGCGAACAGACAGCGGGTAAGGACACCGTGACTACACCCTCTGGTTTGAAGTACAAAGACCTTACAGAGGGAACTGGGGCAACGCCTCAAAGAGGTCAGACCGTTGTAGTTCACTACACCGGAACCTTGGAGGATGGGACTAAGTTTGATAGTTCGCGCGATCGCAACAGTCCTTTTTCCTTCAAATTAGGCATGGGACAGGTGATCAAAGGCTGGGACGAGGGGCTGAGTACGATGAGAGTCGGTGGTCGTCGCCAGCTAATCATCCCCGCAGAGTTGGGTTATGGTGCCCGTGGCGCGGGTGGAGTCATTCCTCCCAATGCAACGCTAATTTTTGATGTCGAATTGTTGAGAATTAGCTAAACTAATCCGACCTCTCCCACTCCTATAAAATTCTCAATGATTGGGAGAGGCAAGGTTACGGAACCGAGTAAATTGCGGGTCAAATAATAACTTGACAACGCCTGTCGGTCCATTGCGGTGTTTTGTAATAATGATTTCCGCAATACCGCGATCAGGAGTATCGGGTGAATAATATTCATCCCGGTAAAGCATAATAACTAAATCCGAATCCTGCTCGATCGAACCCGACTCTCTGAGATCGGACATCATGGGTCGTTTATTGGTACGAGCTTCGACTCCTCGACTTAGCTGAGACAGGGCAATAACTGGAACACCGATTTCGCGGGCTAACCCTTTGAGACTTCGTGTAATTCGAGATATCTCTTGTACGCGGTTTTCACTACCGCTACCTTCCATCAATTGTAAGTAATCGATGAGAATTAAGCCTAACTTGCCATTTTGTTCTGCCTGAAGACGCCGCGCTTGCGATCGCATTTGCATCACTGTCTGGTTAGCCGTATCGTCAATATAAATTGGCAGCTCTGATAAAGTGCCAAGGGCATGGCTCAAGGGTTCCCACTGATTTTGACTAATTCGCCCAGTTCGTAGATAGTTACTTTCAATTCCTGCTTCACTGGCTAGCATCCGCTGCACCAGTTGCTCCTTCGACATTTCCAAGCTAAAAATCGCCACAGGCATTTTTTCAGCGATATTACGAGCAATAGCCATCGCGAAGCTCGTCTTTCCCATTGATGGTCTGCCTGCAATCACAATCAGGTCAGAACGCTGAAAACCGCCAGTCATGGCGTCCAAATCGTAGAAGTTTGAAGGAAGACCCGGTAACGCGACATCCTGATGGCGGGTTTCAATCTCCTGGAACGTTTGGATCAGGGTTTCAGCAATGGGAACTAATCCTTGCTTGGGACGAGTCTGGGTGAGACCAAAAATTTTCTGTTCCGCTTGGTCGAGGACGGTTTCCAACTCCATCGATGTCTCGTAACCCAACTGAACGATCTCGTTCCCGGCTTGGATGAGTTGGCGGCGCAGGTACTTGTCCACCACCAACGTCGCGTAGCGGTCAATATTGACAGCAGAGACAGTGCGATCGACTAGCTCGGCTAACTTACTCTGACCGCCTACTTTCTCTAACAATTCGCGATCATAGAGCCAAGTCGTGACGCTCATCAAATCGGTCGGCTTACCTTGGTGGTGGAGAGCTAAAGCCGCTTTGTAAATTTCTTTGTGAGCATTGATGTAAAAGGCTTCCGGCTTCAACAGGTCAACCACCCGCCCAATGGCTTCCGGGTCTAGCAAAATGCCTCCGAGAATCGACTCCTCGGCATCAACGTTTTGAGGGGGGAGAGAGTTACCAAATGTAGAAAAATTCAGTTCTTGAGCCATAGCCACGGCAGCGAGGGAGATATAACCAGCTTATTGACATCCTCCCTGGCGTAAACGCACGGGGATTCCTAAGACTCACGACTTAGGTTTCTGCTTCATAGCACCTGCCTTGCGAGATGTACTCTCTTGGGGTCTTACGGTCGCTCCACAGACTAACACGGCGAGTCCCGCCGCTAAGTGATTTTTGGCCGCATTCTCATCTCGGTCGTGGTGAGTATTGCATTTAGGACAATCCCACTCACGTATATTCAATGGAAGCTTTTCAACAATATGTCCGCACTCGGAACACGTTTTAGAACCAGGAAACCATCGGTCGAGCTGAACAAAGTTTCTGCCGTACCAGAGAGCTTTATAGGCAAGCTGCCTTGTCAGTTCTCCCCATCCGGCATCACTAATGGATGCCGCCAACTTCCGATTCTTGACCATGTTCTTTACTGCCAACGACTCAGCGACGAGGGTTTGGTTCTCACGCACCAATCGCGTTGTCAGCTTGTGCAGGAAGTCTTTACGGCTATCTCGAATAGTCGCATGGATTTTAGCCACCTTAAGTCGTGCCTTATCCCGATTTCGAGAGCCTTGCTGTTTGCTAGAGAGGGCTTTTTGCGCTTTACGCAGTTGCTTGTATCGTTTGTCCCAGTGTTGGGGATTAGCAATCTTCTCTCCCGTGCTGGTGGTAATCAAGCTGGTGAGGCCAGCGTCAATACCAATAGCGGCATCAGTTTTGGGCAGTGGCTTAATCGTTTGGTCATCCACCAACAGCGAAACTGTCCATCGCCCAGATGGTTCCAATTTGACTGTGATAGTAGATGGTTCAGCACCTTTTGTAAGTTGTCTCGACCAACGGATCGGTAGGGCTTCTTCACATTTAGCAAGATACACTTGCCCATCTTTGTAGCGAAATGCCGACTTGGTAAATTCGGCACTGCCACCATGGCGCTTCTTTTTGAAGTTGGGATATCTAGCGTGTCCTGCCCAGAAGTTGCTAAATGCCTTCTGAAGGTGACGCAGTCCTTGCTGCAATGGTACAGAGCTTACTTCATTCAAGAAACAGAGGCTTTCATCCCGTTTCCAAAGAGTCAACATAGCAGAGGATTGCTCATAGCCAATCCGCTCTTGTCGTTGATACCAAGCTTCTGTCCTCGCTGCCAAGGCTCGGTTGTAGACCAATCGGACACAACCAAGGGTTCTTCGCAACAAGGACTCTTGCTCCGGAGTTGGATAAAAACGGTACTGAAAAGCTCTTTCCATATCTCACATTCTATCGTTTCAGATGTGAGCCACACAAGTTATGTGGTAATTTCAGAGGTCTTGAACCCCTGAAATTACCCTCCTATCCCTCAGGGATAGGAGATTTTCGATGAACTAAAGGGTCAAGTGACTGCAATGTGAGCATCACTCAACCCTTTTTTTGACCAGACAAAACGGGTCTACCCTGACTGACAAAGTTATTCAGTTTTACCCTTGATTAATTAGAAGCCACCTGAATTTCTATAACGGCTGTTACGTCCGGATGTAGCTTAACTTCTGCCTTGTACACACCAAGTTTGCCGATATCGGGTAGAGTAATACCCCGACGGTCTACTTCCTGACCCGTAGCTTGTTGAATGGCTTCTGCCACTTCTGGGGCGGTAACGGTACCAAATATTGCCTCTTCTTCACCCA
>JALYGX010000354.1 GCA_030776905.1 Cyanobacteriota bacterium
CGAGCCGTTCTTTGATGTTGACCGAGTAACTGGTGTTTTGCAGCGTAATGCCCATTTCCTCTGCGATCACTCGTACCAAATTATTGAAGATCTCCAAGAGAACGGGGTCGGGGGTAGAGGAGGAAGGAGGAATAACAGATGCAGTTGAGTCTACTTCATCCTTTGCCCTTGGGCTGTCATCCTTGCTCAAAATCAGGTGATTTTGTTGAGTTAATTCTGCACACCATCCCGGTTCGATCACGTTTGTTCCCGTAGGTTCAAGGATTAAGGCGGGTCCGGTGATGCGATCTGCGCTAGCCTTCGGCAACGCCAAGGGCGAACGCAGCAGCGCTTCGCTATCGCCAGGTCTCAAATCATAGCGTTGATAAACGGGTGTATCGTGCCAATTGCCTTTGGTGTAGATTTGAATGGTGGCGATTGGTTTGAGCGGGGCTGTTCTGCTGGATGCAAGGGTTGGTTCTTCGATCTCGCCACTTTGTCCCACCACTTCCACCGAAACCGCTTCCACGATCAGTGCTTTATCGGGCATCGTGAAGCCATACCGCTGATGGTAGGCTTGCTCGAAGCGTTCTCGTAGAACGGCACAGCGCTCAGGAGAATCGTCGGGTAAGCTTTCCGGATTGCCAAAATCTACAACTAATGCAGAATCTGTGCCTGCATAGCGTAGATGTACTTTGAGAAGAACGTGAATTTGAGACTGATCAATGCCCTGCTGCCTCATTTCAGAATATCCTTCTGCGGAGAGTGCACTAAGCATTTGATCTAACGTGGGCACTGCGTCATGAGTTAATTGAACTTCTACCGCCTTTTCTTTGAGCGTTCGCACATCCGCTAAGCCAATGCCATAAGCAGAGAGTACTCCAGCATAGGGATGAATGAAAATTCTCCTCATGCCCAAGAGATCAGCAATTAGACAGGCATGTTGTCCACCTGCGCCACCAAAGCAGCACAGCGTATATTCCGTGACATCATAGCCTCTAGAGATGGAGATTTTCTTAATCGCGGAAGCCATTTTGTCGATCGCGATCGCTAAAAATCCCTCGGCTACTTGTTCCGGTGTGCGCTGACTTCCGGTCTTTTCACCAATTTCTGCTGCAACTCGCGCAAATTTCTGCTGCACAATCTCAGTGTCTAGTGGCAAGTTCCCCTCGGTGCCAAACACAGCAGGGAAGAATGCGGCTTGAAGTTTGCCGACCATCACATTGCAGTCGGTCACGGTTAACGGACCACCCCGACGGTAGCACGCTGGACCCGGATCTGCACCCGCCGACTCAGGACCGACTCGGTAGCGGTAGCCGTCGAAGGAGAGAATTGATCCACCTCCCGCTGCTACTGTATGAATTGACATCATCGGTGCCCGTAGCCGCACTCCAGCAACTTCCGTTTCAAACGTGCGCTCATACTCCCCGTTAAAATGTGAAACATCAGTTGATGTGCCGCCCATATCAAATCCGATGATTTGATCGAAACCTGCCATCGCGCTCGTCTTTACAGCTCCGACAATTCCGCCTGCTGGTCCCGATAGAATGCTGTCTTTGCCTTGAAATCGGTCAGCTTCAATTAATCCACCGTTGGACTGCATGAACATCAAACGGAGGGATGAAGGATGAGGAATGAAAGATGAATGGGGTTGCAAAGCATCCTCTGTTGTACTCTCATCTTTTCCGAGTTCTGCTGCAACCTGCTCCACATATCGCCGGAGAATTGGGGAGAGGTAAGCATCCACAACCGTGGTATCGCCCCGACTCACAAGCTTCATGAGCGGGGTGACTTCGTGGGAAACTGAGACTTGGGTGAAACCGATATCACGAGCGAGTGCCGCAATTTGTTGTTCATGAGCAGGATAACGGTAGCCGTGCAGAAACGCGATCGCACAAGAGCGAATGCCATTATCGTATGCTGATTGGAGTGATTTCATCAGGGCTTCGTTAAGAAGAACTGGAATTAATTCTTCTCCCTGAGCGGTGTAGCGTTCTTCGACCTCAATGACCCGCTCATACAGCATTTCGGGAAGCACAATGTGACGAGCAAAAATGTTTGGACGGTTTTGATAGCCAATCCGCAGGGCATCTCGAAACCCTTTAGTAATCAACAGAAGGGTACGATCGCCCTTACGCTCTAACAGTGCATTCGTCGCCACCGTCGTTCCCATCTTGACTGCCGCAATTTGTTCTGTTGGAATGAGTGCATCTGATGGAATTCCTAAAATCTCCCGGATGCCAAAAATAGCCGCGTCGTTGTAGCGTTCTGGATTTTCAGATAAGAGTTTATGAACGACAATCTCACCATCTGGGCGTTTCGCCACAATGTCGGTAAACGTACCGCCGCGATCAATCCAAAATTGCCAACCCGACTGATTAGAATTTGCGATCGCTGAGTTCTTTACCTGCTCAATACTCATTGTTATTTTGCTCCCTTACGGATATACGACTGGTTAATTGTTATGTGCAATAACAAACAAGCTGGTGATTACTTTGACTGGATTAAACTCCGGGCAACCTCAAAATCAACCACAGGGGAATACCCCAAAAACACATGAAAATGATTACTGCAACAACAAATGAAAGTAAGTTTGTGAATAAACTATAGCCGCGTTCTAAATGAAATGACGATTGAAAAGAGCCTTTAAGTAACTCCTGAAATTGAGCAAGATCTTGATAAGCTTGCTCACTGTTATGAAAGTAGTAAGGCAAATTAACTTCTCCCTTACTGGTTGTCAAATAAAGGTTGTATCTATCCCCGTCGTCACCAGAGGATTTCACGACTTGCGCTCCCTGGAGTTGCCACTCTGTTGCTTGATACCGCAATCCAAACAAGCGCCAACTTTGATGTTGGCAAATACTTTGCCCGGATGAGAGATGTTTGCAGGTGAATGTGTCTTTGCTGCCTATAGTCCAGATCAGAGCGAACGGCAGTAAAGCAAAGAAAAGAAATATGAAAAGACCCAGCAATGAGACAATGATGGAACAAATTTTAGACATCATGACCTCGATTTCAAGGCGCAAGGATATCGGTGGCTGAAGAAGACATGGCAGTGCTATAACCTGGTCTAGGCTTCTACCCCAGTTGCAAAGCTCAACCCTGCTCCATATCTTATACAGTAGAATACCGTATATCAAAATATGCTGTAGGATATAGCTTGAGATTACCTATGGACTTCCAGAATCTCAATCACTTTGAATTGCGGCAAATCTGCTATTTCATGGCAGTGGTGCAGGCTGGCAACAACTTTAGTGAGGCGGCAAATCGCCTAGGAATTAAACAACCTCCCCTCAGCCAAAGTATTCAGGCACTGGAAAAATTGCTGAGTGCTGATTTAAAAACATCAAATGTTAAACTGTTCGATCGCAGCAAACGCCCGCTTGAATTGACAGAAGCAGGTAAGGTTTTCTTAAAAGAAGCACAGTTAGCTCTCATGCACCTTGACCGAGCGATCGCTCAAGCACGACAAGCCAGTCTTGGTCAAATTGGACGTTTAATCGTAGGTCTAAATAATGCTGTTGCCAACAGTATTCTGCCCGAAGTGTTGAAAGAGTTTCAGAAGCGATTTCCCAATGTGGAACTAGAACTGCGTGAAGTCACAATTCAGCAAGAGATTCAGATGCTCAAAAATCGTGAATTAGACGTGGTTTTTCAACGTTCTCCAAGTTTTGAACACAATGACCCAGACTTAAATTTTCAGACCCTTCTAGATGAATACTTTGTCGTTGCCTTGCCAACTACTCATGCCCTAGCTAAGCAAACTCAAATTTCTCTGAAAGCCTTAGAGAATGAGTCGATTATCTTGCCACCCCTTGACGTGTTGCCTTTCTACGAAGAAGTCATTACCCTATGCAGAAAAGTCGGCTTTGAGCCGAAAATTATGCCGAATATCACCGTAACTGGAGTTGTTGCACTGTTGAGTTTAGTGGCATCAGAAAAAGGCGTATCTATCCTCCCCAACCATGTCCAAATTCTTTACCGCGAAGGCGTTGTTTATCGAGCGATTCAGGATGCAACGCTCAAGAGGCAAACTGCTGTTGTTTGGCGACAGGAAGATTCCTCGATGGTCTTACGCAAATTTCTTAACGTGATTCAGGAGATTATGCACCTGCCTCTCTTAGATTCTTGGTGAGAAAAGGAACTAATATCACCTATGTGAAATATATTGAGTTGAGTGTCAACTCAACAAAGGAAACTCAAGAGAATTCCTTCCGTTCTGCTGGGATTAAGGCTTGTCCTAATCCCTCATGTGGTACTGCTGCCCTCTGTCAAAACGAATAGCGCTAGCCAATCAAATCATTAGCATGGTTTTCTAATTAGTCTCAAACCCAAGGGAACTTAGCAACTCATTCCATCGCTCAACAGGCAAGCTGCCCCCAGATGCACTATCATGTCCGTGACCGTAGCTTCCCTCTCCTGGCGACAAGTCCACGTTTTGCAAAAAATCCAGCACATTGATTCCCGACGCAGTTCTCACGCTGAAGTTGACTCGCTCTAAGGTATATCCCTCATTCGCAACCATGACGATATACTTGGGCAATCGAGTGCGCCAGCTTTGGGCAATCAGTGGATGGATTTGACAAGGTGAGTTAATCCGCACTAAAGCGACATTTCCAGAGAAGACGGGTGCGGCTTTCTTGGCTTGTTCCATCGCCGCCTGCACTTCTTTCCGTGCTTCCCTTAATTGTTCGACTTCCTCTGTGTTGGAGTTGACCAGCGATCGCGGATTATCATGAGTCAGCAATGCCCTTACTGCCACCTCTGGATGGTACTGAGAAGCACGCCGTGCCGAGTTAATCAGGGCAGATGCTTCTTTTAAATACTTAGCAGTGTACCGACTCTTTGCAACTGCCAGCATCTCAAACGGAGCTTTTTCACCTAAATCACTAACTGTACCAATCGCAGCAATCCAGTCTAAATCGGATACATCTGTTAGTGACGAACACAACTCCCAAACTAGCAGTGATGTATTAGGGATGGGTTCCCAAGTGTAGGCACTAATTAGAGTATCACCAGGCGGAACTCCTTCAGGACGG
>JALYGX010000355.1 GCA_030776905.1 Cyanobacteriota bacterium
GGTATTGGCTTTGATACAGCAGTAAGATCCAGCTAAGAGGCAGTGGCAAATGATGCTATTGCCTTTTTTTCTTCAAAGCAGATCTATTCAGAAACTACAGAGTACGCCAGAGGAATACAGTAGAAGCCGTAAAAGCTGCCAGATTTCCTAATAGACCACGATGATTACCTATTGAACTTTTTAAACTTGCTCTAATTGTATAGACTTAATTTCTATCATCTACCTTTGACTAATTTCAACCCATGATGCAACATTGAAATCTAATTTTTTCTGTATATTGCTTTACAATAAACTGCGAAATTATACAAGCCTTTAGGTAGAAGAGCATAAAAAATAATAGGGATACTCTCAAGTAAGAAGGTTCGACAAACCTGTTTAAGTTCAACAAGATCAACTAGAAGCTCAGAACGTTTTCAGCTCATAGGAAAGATATACCAATGAACGGACAAAATAATAAGAACCTGTCAATTCAAAAGCTGGTGAGCCTTGCGGGAGTTGCTGCTGCTAGTGTTTTACTAACTTTGCCAGTTTTAGCTCAGACTATGCCAAATAGTGGGGGAAATAATAATGGTACTACCACTGGTGGTCAGCCAATGACTCCTGGTGGTTCCTCTACTGGCGGTCAGCCAATGACTCCTGGTGGTTCCTCCACAGGTGGTCAGCCAATGACTCCTGGTGGGTCCTCCACAGGTGGTCAGCCAATGACTCCTAGTGGTTCATCTACTGGAAGTGATGATTCCTTTACGGGCACCACTGGTAATACCACTGGCACTACCCAAACTACCACTGGTACTACTACTCGCACTAACCAAACTACCACTGGCACTACCCAAACTACCCCTGGCGCTATGCAAACTACCACTGACACTAACCAAACTACCCCTAGCACTAGTGTTGGAACTCAAAATACATCCGAGCAGGGTGTCAGAGCTCTTTGGTAACTTTATAAGGCAGTCTTATAAGAAGGCTGCCTTATGTATAAACATAATTTTTGCTATGGGTTCAGATTTTTGATATCACTTGCCTTTAATTGTTGCAGTTAAAGCTTTTATTGCTGTCTTCGCTCTTTAGAGCTTGTAGATGGTGAAGACAAATTACAGCAGCGTCATGCTTGAAGCGGAAGTGATATTAATCCTATTTCCCTGCTAGAAGTTTATCGAGAAGCCGTCAGAATTGGGAGTATCCCGGTTGTACAAATTGCCCACAGACTGGAAGTCTGAGGCTACACGAAACTTATGCCTGCCTCCGCAGGCTCACATTGGGTCCGCGCAGGCGGACTTCGTTTGTATAGCCGTGTTAGCGTTAGCCTAGCGGGACGCGATCGCGTCCTTTTCCCAGCGCCAGGTATTTTTGCAAAAACGGGACGCACCCGTCAGAATCCAGTAAGCGGAGTCAAAATCTCTTCCTTAATAATCTACACTACCTAAGTTAGAGAAAGAACTAAAGCTAATTCTGAATTCTTTTGTTAAAGTTATTTTGTTGTCTGAAATAGAAATTTTACGGATGCTAAAACGCTCAACAACTTGGGTTGGCTTACTCCTTATAATTGGCTTTTATTCTAGCCCTCAAGTGTTATTAGCAGCTGAACAACCTGTCGGAACTACTAATCCTCCGTCAGATTTAGTCACTCAACCTACCCGCTTAGAAATTAGTCTAAGTCGCCGTAAAGTAACTCTCTATCGCGAAAATACAGCAATTAAAAGTTATCCGGTTGCAATTGGTCGCGCTGGCTGGGAGACACCAACTGGAAACTTTCAAGTGAAGCAGATGCTTCAAAATCCCAAGTGGATAAATCCTTTAACCGATGAGGCGATTCCAGGAGGCGATCCAGAGAATCCTTTGGGTCGTTACTGGATTGGATTTTGGACTAATGGTAAGAATTGGATTGGCTTGCACGGTACGCCTACCCCCGGTTCAGTAGGTAGAGCCGCCTCTCATGGTTGTGTTCGTATGTATAACAAAGATATTGAGGAATTATTTCCTCAGGTTAGTGTAGGAACGCCTGTAACGGTAGTTCCTTAAGAGGAAGTGGATGATTACTAATACCAATTTCATAAAATAATGCATCACTTAGAATATCCCCCTAAATCCCCCTGAAAAAGCGCTCGAATGCAAGGGTGTAGCGAGAGCTTCACCAAAACTTCGAGCAAGACAGGGGGACTTTGAATCCTTAAGATTTTAAGGGAGAAGTATCGTAGTGAGCCAATAAATCGGCTGGGTCATCATAGATAGCTAGGGCATCTTTGAGTTGCTCATCATCAAACCCACCAGACCGCACCGCAATCATTTCTACACCAGCGCCCTTTGCCGATTGAATATCGTAAGGTGTATCAGCAAGCATCAAAACCTCGCTTGGCTCCATCTTTAACTTTTTCAATGCAACTTCTACAATGTCGGGTGCTGGTTTAGAGGCTTCGGCATCGCTTGATGTAGCCGCTTCATTTTGATCGAGTAAGTCATCGACTTGTGCGGCTTTGAGTAAGACCGAAAGTTCCTGACTTGTAGCCGAGGTAGCAATGATCAGGCGTAATCCAGCTTCCTGCATTCGTAACAATAATTCCCGCACACCCTTGGTGGGAGCTAGCGTCGGACCAAAACGTTCGATGATGAGTTCTTTGCGCTTCTGGGCGATCGCTTTTCCATCCCCTTCCTCATCATTGAGTCCTGGCACCATCTTTGGTAAAACCTGATCGCCTCCCATCCCAATGAGGGGTCGAACTTTCTCGAAAGGCACATCATAGCCATAGGCTTTAAATCCCTCAACCCAAGCTTGAGCGTGAGCATCATTGCTCAGGACAAGGGTGCCATCGATATCGAGAATTACGGCTTTCAATCCCATGAGAAATCTCCAGTTAATAGTTAATTAAGTAGGTAGACACGATTAGATGAAAGACTCTCCCTAACCCTCTCCTTGTAGGAGAGGGAAGAAGAATACATTTGTTAATTGAGAGGCAAGTTCTCCCCCTTACCTAGTAGGGCAGGGGGTCGGAGCGTTAGGTTTTTGTGAAGTTGATTCATGTCGAGCTACTTAGTGCGAGCGCTAATTTCTTGACGCTACTGACGCGGCGGTTGGTAACACTTCTGGATCATCGTCCAGCGAAAGTAGGAATTGGATTAAGTCAGTTTGGTCTTGGACGGCATAGCCAGCCTTAGTGTCTACCCAATAAGCGTGTCCGCTACCATCTACATTCGAGCGCTGTAAGTCGGGATTGGCACGGTTAGCCGCCACTGTTGGTTTGCGTAACTTGCGATCGAGCAGCACTCGTAGACTCGCACTAGGGTCAGGCTGGATATTTTTCAGCAACGTGCCTGCCATACCTAATTGGTCAGGATTGGCAACAGTAAAGCCTTTATCATCTCGCTTGAGTGCTTCCGAACTTGCAGCCACACCTCCATCATGCAGATAAGGTGCGGTGACGTGAAGCCCAATTAAGCTAGGCACCTTGTAACCCCCTGCTGGATTATTGATAGCAAAGGCTAATTCCTGAACTCGCTTTGGAGTGATATCAGTCGGAACTTCCAGCACGGGCGGATCGGGCGGTAAGGGTACGGAGACATTAGGGGGATATGTCCGTGGTTCTGCTAAGATGCGTGCGATGGGAGCCTGCGCAGATGCCCGTGAAGGCTGAGTACCTATCTCCTGTTCTGGAATCACATCATGATTGGTGAAGTAACGTCCACTATGACACTCAACACAACCAGCGCGTGTGAAAATTGCTGCCCCCCGTTTGATGCTATCTGTGTTGGTGGTCTGATTGGATGGCGGTGCCAAGGTATTTTGCCAAGCGGACAAGCCGTTAATTTGTTCGCCTACTCGGTATCCTGGTGAGTTTGCCATCAACCCATCTAGGATAATAGGTGAACCTTTTGGGTATCCGGGCATCCGAATCACCTCGTTCATTCCTGGTTGTCCCGGCGTTGGGTCAATCTTGTCTAAGAATTCCGATGGTTTTGCGCCTTCTGGCAACCGGAAAGCTGGGTTAGCTGCATTTTGGAAGATTACGCCCAAATACGCTTCTTTATCAATACCCAACATCGGCAGACTGGAATCAGCCCCCAGTGTGGGGTCTGAGTTGGTGCCATGAACGTTGCTATTGAGGGTACTCAGTCCGTGAAACCAGCCGATCGCAGCATTCCCACTCCAGCCATAGGGCCAAGCGTCGTGAGTATAGGAGGAGGGAATCTGGGAGGGATTATTGACGAGGTTGGGAGTTGAATCAAAATTGCCTGGTGCCCAGGATAGGAGTTCGGCATCGACCGCATCTTCTACGGCTTTTGCATTTGGCAGACGTACCTCCTCGCCGTTGGCATTGATGTAAGTGCGATCGCCTGGTGGCAGTTTGGTAGGATTAACACTCGTCTGGCGGAACATGGCGGCTGAGTTGGTAGCAAAGGCTAATACTAAGCCACTATCGAGGTCGTTATTCGGCGCACCCTCCATAACACGCCCAGTGTTGCTATCTACTGCTACATGGCACAAAGCACAGGTGACGCCGACTCTGAGCTTACCTTGCTCAATGCTGGGACGCATCCCCAGTGGTAGGAGCGAACCAGCAGGTACGTCCATTCCCGTGTTCAGCAAGGTTCCTGCTGTGAAGGTTCTACCGCCGATGGTGACATCTTCATCAATGGGAATCTGGAGGTTAGTTGTCGGCTTACCCCCAAGACGTGCGATCGCTTTCGTCATGGTTACGGGGTTGATTGGCCCACTGAGTGCACCTACGACATCCGTCTGGAACACCTGATCTTTAAACGTTTCCGAGTAAAAAGCCTTGCGCCCCAGGTTAATCAAGTCTTCAGTAACTGCAACAGCCCCATTTTCCGGAGCAAGTTGCTTGCGCCCTTCCTCGGTTTGCAACAGGGTTGCTGCTTTTTCTTTGTCAACGACGTAGCCCAACACATCATAGGAGCCAATCTGCGATGGTGCAGGTTTGGTAAGAGGAGTGTAAGTGTTATGGATGCTAGGTGTTGCTGGAAAGGCTATCTCAATTCGTCGCAAGCCCAAGAAACCCACCACGAGGAGAACTAAAACAATCAGCAGAATTGGACGCGGTGCCTTTGGCAACGACTTTGGCGTATCCATGATGCCTCGAAGCGCAAACAGTAGGCACTTTAAAGGCACACACGCTAACTATCGTCTCTCTACGGAAGGAACTACGGATAAGTGTTGCTTGAGACGTATCTTTAGCTACCTCACCAACTCCACGGCACTCTTAGCTTTCTTCTCAAACGTATGCCGCACTACATCCAACACCGTCCGCTTCTGGGGCAGAATAATCTCGCAATTCACTGCCATCCCTGGCTGGAGGCGAATTAATTTACCATTCACCTCTAAAAACGGGCGCTTCAACTGAATCCTTGCCGGAATTGCATAATAAGCACGTCCCGGTGCTGGCGGCAAGACATCGGAACCCACCCATACCACCTTAGCTTTAAGGCTACCCAACTCACTCTTGGGGAAAGAAGCCATTCTGACATCCACGTCCATCCCCTCTTTGACAACCCCAGTATCCTTATCGTTTAGAAATACCGAAACCACCACACTATCGTTGGGAACAACACTTAGCAAAGTCTGATTGGCATTGGCAACAGTTCCTGGTGCTGGTGGCTGTACATCAAACACCACGCCTTCAACAGGTGATGTTAACTGTAGATACTGGGGCTGAATTAATTGGGCATCGATTTCTGCAATGCGTTTTTGATTTTGCAGTTGCGCTTGCTTGAGTTGGGAGTCAATGTCGGAAATTTGTTTTTGGTTTTGGGCAACTTTTGCCAGGACATTTGATTTAGAAAGAATGATTGTATTTTGCAGTTCCTCCTTCGCCTTGGAAAGCTCCGGGGCGAGCTGTTGTTGCTGTGCTGAAAGCTGCTTAACCTCTGCCTGCACTTGCTTTGATACTTGTGTCAACTGCTCTAAAGCGTCTGGATTCTCCGCGAGTAGCTTACGTGCGGCGGCTAGTTTTTCCTGTACCTTGCTTGATCGCTTTTCTAAGTCTTGAATCTGTAACCGCGCGGCTGACGCACGGGACTGTAACTGGGGACTGCTAGCCGCTAGCAGCCTTTGTTGGTTGGCATTAAACTCACCACTAACCTGACTTTCCCGCTCTTTGTTCGTTACTAGCGCTTGGTAATATTGATTTTCCTTGACCAATTCTGCCCGTAGCTTGGTAAGGGACGGTGCATCTGACTCAATGACTGGATTTTTTCCCTGAAGAATACTTTCGTATAGCTGATTTTGTTGGGTTAGAGTCTGTTTCTCTTTGGTGAGAGACTCTACCTCCGCCGGAGATGCCGTAGCTTGAAGCGTTGCTAGGGGTTGATTTTTTTGGACAGCCTCCCCATCCTTGACGCGAATCTCCTGCACGACGCCGTTGGTGGGTGCTTTGATTTCTTTCGCCGCATTTTGTTGTTCTAGCGTTCCCGTCGCTAAAACGGTTTGCTCGAAACGCGCGATCGCCGCCCAAGTCCCAACGGCGATGCCAGCCCCTACAATCAGCGACGCGAAGATATACGACCATAAGACTGGGCGTTTCAGAAGGATGACTCGTTCACTGAGGCGTGAAGTTACATCAGTGCGATCGGAGGAATCAAAAACCTTTTCAGTTGTCACAGCCAGCACCTCCCAGAGGATAGCGATTAAGGGGGTATTGAGTATTAGTACGTAAAGCTAAGAGGTAGGGAGAAAAGTTGGACTACACGAC
>JALYGX010000356.1 GCA_030776905.1 Cyanobacteriota bacterium
CAGGGATGTCTCGACAGCGGTTAGTGATTGAAACCCTTTTGAGACGATGATGGTTCTCTCTGGGGTGCGGTGAGGCGGATTACCTAGGGCGCGTGATCTGAGGCACAGCTCGCGAGGGTTGGTGCGCGTTGTGTGCGATTCGCGATCGCCGTGTTGGGGCGAGCGCTCTACTTGTCCTGTAGGGTTGACGCAGTGCGTCTAGAGTCTCGACGGTTTTGATAGCTTTGGAGTTCCTTTGATTCTTCAGCCTTAGCGTGAAGCAAAGCTCCCCCGAAGGGGCAATCCTATTTAGTCATTCTCTAATCCTGGATATTCTAACCAAGCATCTAAATCTTCTACCTCAGAAATAATCAAACCGATGTAAAGCCCTATGTCTGGATCTGCAAAACTGTAGCAGAAGTTTATCCGATGTTCATTGGGTTCACAGCCATGCAGAATCAAAGCTAGGTTTGACTTCTGTAACTGTTTTTGGATGCGGGGAATGTACTGCTGAAGTTGAGCCGCATCGTTGACTGTGGGAATATCGGAATAACCTGCTTTGCGGTAAATCTTAGTGCAGAGTTTTTGGGTGATCGCGCTTGTGTTTGTCTCAAGTTTCAGAGATTGAGTGTCGATGGCAATGGGATAGGTTTTGTCAGTACGGTTGAACTTGATAGGGAATATCGATGAGCTGGTTTTCTAAGGCTTGAACTGGATAAGACTGACTGTGCCAAGCTTTATAAAAGTCTGGGTAAGTCATGTTTTGGGCGCAGTACCATATGATTTCATAGCAATATCTAAAGTGTGCTGAATCGTTCTCATAGTCTTGATTTGTTAGACAATCCTTTAAACCTGAAACCGTTGCTGAAAAAAGGTTGTTTTGAAGGATTGCTTTCAAACTACCAGCCACTAGATGATAAACATTAAAATCATTACTTGTACGAAGCAAATCAATCAAGGCATCATTAGCATCCACGTTACCACTAGCAACATGACCCAATCTGAAGGCAGTTAGGCAAAGAATAGATTTATTTTGGGTTGTGCGTAATAGTTTGGCTAGAGTTTTGATGTCCATTTTTGCTAACTCCTGAGCATATTCCCAATGGATGGGTTCATCCATAAACAGAAGGTCAAGGTAAGACGGTTTTTCCTCGTTATCTTGTTCGTCAAAATTATTTGATAATTGCTCACAGGGTTCATCATCGTCGCAGTAGTCTGGCGATTCAACTAGATCGTCAATGGCATCCATGCACTCAGCATCAACTGAAAACACTATAGGGGTTGGTTTGTTTATCCGACTCAGGAATTCCTCCTGCTCCTCTTGACTCATGCCTGAATTGATTATCTGCTCTTCAATTAAAGCATTTACTGCATATACAAAAGCCCGTTCTGCCAGTGAATTAGCTGGATCGATTTCCATAAGTAGACGAGCAGACTCATGACAAGTTTCGATATCTTCTTGACAAGTACGTAGTATGTTGGTCAAAAATTTGATGACTTTACTCTGCTCAGTCTTTTTTAAGACTTCCCAAGTTCCCTGTGTAATAGGATGATAGCAGTCTATAGGTTTATTGAATATCAACTCTACAGCTTGTCTAATAATCTCGTCAGCACGACTACAATCGGAAAAGTCAGCAATCCCAGTTACTCCTAAAAAATACGATCGATACCCATAAAAATTTTCGTTCCCACACCCGTCGTCAAAATCAACTAAAACCTTAATAAATTCTTCCTTTTTTGGCTTGTGTATATCCTCTCGTCCTAGCCATAGCAAAATCACTTCTTTCCACTGCCGATCAAAAACGCGGTAGGCAGAGGATTTACCATTGTATTGCTGGAATGGATTAGGAGTTTCGTTATTATGGTTTAGGAAATAGTGCCAATCTAGAATCACACAAGCTGCAAAATATTCCTGAAACGTGGGATGAAAGAAGGCATAAACCTTTTCATCGGTTTCTGCATCCCTGTAGACAAAATTCAGCCAATGCAGCTTACAAGCTAAATCAAATAGGTCTTCCCCCATGACATCGATCACAAAATTCTCTCGTATGCCAAACCGGGACTTTTCCTTGTCAATTGCCTCTCGTGCCAACAGTCCCAGAGCAGCGTTTAACTCCTTCCGCTTTGTCGGAGTTGTGGGGAATTGTTCTTCTTTCCACTCATAGAAAGCTCGTGTAAATTGCTGGTATAACGACGCTTTAGTTTTCGGCAAATCCCCTTGGTGGAAATACCAGCTTTGACACAGCAATGACAACCGCATTGGGTTTTTGACTAAATCCCGGATGCGCTGATGTCTGTCTTCGTCTAGCTTTTCCCGTAACGGTTCCCCTAAATCTGGTTTGTCAGCTTTGGAGAACCACTGGCAGATAAACTCTCTCACCTGATCGGGTTTATTGCCATCCCCATAGCTAAACTCCAAGGTGCGATAAGTATCAAAACCCTGTAGAGCATTAACACTGGCATCCCAGACATTGACGCGACAAGTCAGCACCACCCGCGCATCGGCAACCCAACCTGTTAGTTCTTCCCTGATTTTGGCTAAAGCTTCGACAGGTGAGGGTGCAGGCATCTCATCCACGCCATCCAACAGCAGCAACACTTCACCACTTTTAAATAGTTCTTCTAACTCTTTCTGCTGTTGGGTGACATCTGAAGTTTTCAGCGCGTCTTTTAGCCACTTCTGTTGGAGGTATTCTTCTAAGCTTTTCTCTCCCAGGCTTCCTAGAGATATCCAAATGGGGAAATCTGGGTTTTTTGGGGAGAATGCGTTAGCGAAGCATGCCGTAAGGCTTATCGCTTCCAGCAGAGTCGTTTTGCCTGCTCCCGGTTCGCCAATAATGGCAATGCGCTTCCCTTGGCTCTTTTTGCTTTGTCCCTGCTTAATGACTTGCTCTAGAAACTCGTCATGCTCATACGTCTCGATAATTTCTTCCTTATCTAGCTGGAAAAAACCCGAACCTTGCTCTGGTGAAAGGGAGAAATCGCGATCGCGTCTGGGTTGGTGTCTGCGCTCAACTAATCCTAGAGGGACATGGACATTTAATTCAAACCCCATCAGAGTAACTTTTCGTCTGAGGTTCTGTTTCTGAGCCTCCAGCATCTCGCGGCAGACTTTTTGCCAGTAGTCGATAGCGGTTGTTTCAGACTTAAGTTTGCTGAGTGGCTGAACGACTTTATTTACATCAATGTCTAACTCTTCACAAATCCAAACAAATATCTGACGGCTAATGCTTTGCCCCTTGAGAAATCGTCCTATCGGCTGGCGTGTAACTGTACACTGATAAACGTCACTCAGCTTATCTGCTAAAACTTCCTGAGAAGAATACTTACACCTAAAAGCTTCCTGAGCTATTTTGATGCCCTCTTTGGATAGCTGAAGTGAATTAGACATAGCTGCTTTTTGAAATCTATTTTTATTTATATCTTGCCTCCTTCTTGGTAAACGCTCTTACCCGCCCGGAAATTAATTTCCGGGCTAATAGATCAAGTCCACTCAAGTGGACTGAAATTCTATATTTAGTCCTCTTCAGAGGACTTTAGCTATTAGCCAGAGATTTGAATCCCTGGCGGTTAGGTGGGTAGTACAAGATATTAATCTAGCGTACTTGTTTGTTCCAAAAGTAGATTCTAAAGTGAGGCTTTGTTTTAATTTTAATTTCTAAATTTAGTCTGATAATTGACTAATACACAATTAATACATAGCTAATACATCTCTAATATAGCCTCCAAAAATTGCTCGTGACACAATGCAGATGTGGTCAAAAATCAGACTTAAAGAAATTAAGGAAATTCCAATGAAGACTAACAGCACCTACAAAATCGCACCAATTCAGCGCCAGAAAATCATGTGGAAAAATTTATTCTTCAGCTCAGTCTCTGAAGTAAAAATCGCCCAAGCACTAGACCGAGTTGGTGTTTTGTTCTTCCCAAATTGCCGAGGACGCCTTAACACAACCCAAGGGCGTCGAAATCGTGAATGTGATTTTTTAATCTGCTACGAAGGCATCTGGGGAATTTTAGAAGTTGATGGTGAACCCTATCACCCAGCCTCTCGCGCCGCAGAAGACCATAAACGAGATGGCTTCTTTCTAGACCACGGCGTTTGGGTTCATCGGTTCGACGCCAATGAATGCTTTAATTATCCAGATGATGTGGTGCGACGATTTTTACAGAGATTGAAGCGATCGCGCACAGCACTCTAGCAAAGCGATCGCACAGAATTTGATTATAAATAGTATCCTCCCCCAATCTTAGTAGAGAAGTTGGGGGAGAGGTTTTACTTCGTTGCCACTACAGCAATATTCCAAGCCATCCGCTTCATCAACGGAAGCTTTTTCAAAACTCCGTCCAACTTCTCCAACTGCTGATATGTTGGTTTCAATCTTTCCTGCTCGATGATAATCTTCTTCCAATAGCGCTCCTGATTAGGGTTAACCTTTTCAATCAAATAAAATTGCAGGAAAATCCAAAGCGTTGCTATCCAAAACGTATCGTAAGCTGTCTCTGAAAATAGAGATTCGATGTACTTAACAATATTAATATCTAGCGGCGTTTCATCTTCTGTTCGCACTTCAGTTGCCATGCGCCGATAGACATTAATCACGGGATTGTGCTTCAGAGGGTCCCAAAAACAAGCTTTTCCACCTGGTTTGAGAACTCGGTGCATTTCCTTCAAAGCGATTTTTGGGTCTGGAATATGGTGCAATAAATTCGAGGCATAAACTAAATCAAAGGTATTATCTGGAAACTCTAGATCCATTGCATTGGCAGTACGTCCTTCAATCTCAACGCCATTACGTGCCGCTAACTGAAGCGCTACCTCCACCATCCCCGGTGAATAGTCAGTTGCCACACAACGCGCTCCTTTTTGGGCGAAATAGACACTATTTTCACCAGCACCACACCCTAAATCTAGAAGCCGTTTACCTCGGATATCTCCCATCTGTTGTAAGATAAACCGATTTTCTGGAGCCGTACAGGCTTCAAAATAGTCTGCTACTCGAATACCATCCACATCAATGGCGGCAGCCCAAGCATCATGAAACTGCCGCTCTCGCTCTAAAGTCTCGTCTAACATTTTGTTTGATGTCTACTTCACTTAAAAACCTTATCTACAAGGTTAAACCTTTTACTTAAGGTTAAACGAAAGAAATTTTCCAGTATTTAATTATAAGTATTTGTAATTACTTTTGCTGAGATACTGCAAGAGAATTAATTTCAAGGGTACAAGAATTAACTACATTATTTTTATCGTAGCTCCGGATATTAAGCAGAAGATAAACAGCATTTTTACCAACAATTGGGAACCTAAAGCTCCGGGAATTGTTAGGAAAATATTGATTTTCCGTAGAACTAATTATCTGACCTTCCCGGTTAAGCATCGCCAGTCCTAGAGATGCGCTGACACAGGGGGGGTTGTCTAAATAAGTCACTGCACCTGTGACTTCAGCTTTTTCCGGCAGTGAGCCTATATACAGGAAGGATGTTCCCATGTCAGGGGCGCGATCGCCTGAAAACGTCACTAGCTGGTACGTGTCATCTGTGTTTTGACTAATTGTAAAGTCCTTTGACAACGCCTTGACGATCATCCAGTCTAGCTGACGGCCTGGTCGTACACCAATTTGTTGCTGCATCGCCTGGAGTGTCCGCACTGCGGTTGGCATAGACGTTGGACGAATTCGCTGATAAATGCTGACAGTTGTATTCCCTTCAAAGGTGAACTGTACGGGTAGGCGTTTGAAGTCTTTAGCAATTTCCCAATTTTTCGCAAAGGCATCAAACACAACATTAACAACCTCGTGTTCTTTCGTGGGTAGCCACTCCCCAACAACAGGAACTGTTGTCGGAACACCCGGATAATCGGGCAGGCGGCTGGGAATAACAACGTAGTCTGCTAATAGTAAATACTGTAGGGGATACTCATCACGAGAGTTCACCGTAGGCACTGGCAGGACGTTTAAGACCTTGCTATCGCGTCCATAGTGCATCAGTTCAGCAACTTTCACTAAACTGGAATCTAGCTGAAGGCGTTGATAACCAACCACGAAAATCGGCTCTTCTTTGGGAGCCACTCGCCGCAGGTAATCAACCAATCGCAGGACTTCATCATAGTCTGTACGCACCAGTGGTGGAATGCTCAGAGCAAACAAAGGATGAAAGGCACGGCTCATCTGACCGATTGGGGTCAGTCCGACAACGAAATTGACCACCAAATAGCAGCCAGCCACCCCCAGCATTACGGTACGAACCTTTCCAGCCAGTCTTATCCAGGCCGTCCAGATAAAAGCGACTAACCCGATAATCACTAGGGGTGTAACTTGTAAGGAATAAAAAACATTTCCATACCGCAATCCCACCAACCAGATAATCAGGGAGAGAATACCCGATAGACCCAAAAAGGCGATCGCAGGCATCGCCACACTTCGGGTAACAATTGCCGCCGAAAATCCGATCGCCACCAAAAGCCAAGTTCCCCAGCCATAAAAGCCAGCGTATAAGTTAAAAATATCGCTGAAAGGTAGGCTCCAAGACGTGTAAAGGGTTCTGTAATCGATCGCTACGGCATTTTGGGTAAATACAGGCGCGACAATCATCAGGGGGGCAAGAGCCGAAAGACCCATTAAACCAAGCTGCACGCCGACCAAGAACAAATTCCGCCAAGCCATGAAGGGACGTTTTCGCACCTCGACGGAGAAAATCATCAAGGCTTGTAGGCTAATCCCTCCGAGTATGGTAAAGCCGCCATAAATGAACGGACGACGCAGTAAAATAGCTAGTCCGATCGCACAACCAATCAGAGGAACTCGCCACCACTGCTTGAGC
Source organism: Cyanobacteriota bacterium (assembly GCA_030776905.1). Lineage (GTDB taxonomy): Bacteria > Cyanobacteriota > Cyanobacteriia > Cyanobacteriales > Coleofasciculaceae > CADCTM01. Next base: position 6,802 of record JALYGX010000356.1, read on the forward strand.
CGGAAATCCTGTAAGTAAACTAACGCCGCTAGTCCCAGGAATACTGCGCCACCCGTATCAGGAATGCCCATTAATGTCGGCACCCAGTTGACGGGAATCAGTAACGTTAAAAAAGCCGTTGTCCAAAAAACAATCTGGCGATGAGCTTGGATGAGTTGAGCCGCGATCGCTCCCATAACCAAGGGTAAGGGCAGCAAATAGACTAGCGCCAGACCAATTTCATAGACCAAGCGGGAGTTACCGAAAGCCCACAAGAATGGAACCAAGGGTAAGACATAAAGCCTATTCCGCTCTTGCATAAGAGAGGTTTTCAGTAGCTCGATCGCCTCAGACGGTGAATCGCGCAAGCCATTTGATATTTGGATCGCTGGATAATACCAATCGATCCACCAGTGAAAGTTACGTTCGCTGGATATGTATAGGATTGTAACGATTACGATAATCAGGGTTAGCAAAGCCAGAAAGCCCGCATTTACGAGAACTTTCTGGCGACCTTCTACCCGTTGTCGGGGAAGTGGCATAGAGTCGGGCTTATTCCTTTGAAACCTGAGCGATCGCTGGTTCATCTGTTATGCCAGATTTAGCCGTGGTGCTTTGAGCGACCTCGTGCTGTTGCTTCTGTTCCCTTTGCAACGACCCATAGAGTCGATTTAGGGCATTCACATAGGCTTGAGCAGAGGCGACAATAATATCAGTGTTGGCAGCATGACCGGAATAGACTCGCTCGTTGTACCGCAAGCGGATGGTTACTTCCCCGATCGCATCAATTCCCGCTGTTACTGACTGAACGGAAAACTCAATCAGCTCGTTAGGTACATTTACCACGCGATTGATTGCTTTGTAAACCGCATCCACGGGTCCCGTGCCAATTGCCGCATCGGTGAGTTCTGTCCCCTCAGGCGTTCTCAGCATAACTGTTGCCGTAGGTCGAGAGCGATCGCCACAGGACACCTGCACCAACTCCAAGTGGAACAATTCTGGTGCTTGTTGGATTTCATCATTCGCGATCGCTTCTAAATCCCAATCGGTAATTTCTTTCTTCTTGTCTGCTACCTCTTTGAAGCGCAAAAATGCCTTATTCAATTCTGTTTCCGACAACTCCAACCCCAATTCCTTCAGGCGAGTGCGAAAGGCATTGCGCCCGGAATGTTTCCCCAGTACGATCTGATTTTCATTTAATCCGATCGACTCGGCATCCATGATTTCATAGGTGAGCTTGTTCTTAAGGATGCCATCTTGGTGAATGCCAGATTCATGAGCAAAGGCATTTGCCCCTACGATGGCTTTATTGGGCTGTACCAGCATCCCGGTGAGGTTAGACACTAAGCGAGAAGTCTTATAAATCTGGCGTGTGTCAATGTTCGTGAGGGGGGTTTCTGATTCCGGGGCGCGTCCCAAGAAGGGGTTGAAATACTGCCGTCGGACGTGTAAAGCCATAACCACTTCTTCTAGTGCAGTATTCCCGGCTCGTTCACCAATCCCGTTGATGGCACATTCTAGCTGTCGTGCCCCATTTTTGATAGCTTCTAAGAAGTTAGCTACCCCTAAGCCGATATCATTGTGACCGTGAACGGAGATAATCGCTTGGTCAATATTGGGGACATTTTCTTTAATGCCCTTAATCAGCGCCCCAAATTCGCTAGGTGTGGTGTAGCCTACTGTGTCGGGAATATTGATCGTCGTGGCACCAGCCGCGATCGCCCGTTCTAACACTTGATACAGGTACTCTGGATCAGTGCGCGTGGCATCCATTGTTGAGAATTCCACATTCTCCATGAAGGACTTGGCGTAGGCAACCATGTCTTCTGCGATCGCTAATACCTCTGCCCTAGATTTCTTTAGCTGATACTCTAAGTGAATGTCTGACGTTGAAATAAACGTGTGGATTCGTGCGTGAGCCGCTGGTTTTAGCGCTTCTGCGGCGGCTTCGATATCAGCTTTAATGGCTCTTGCCAAACTACAGATGACAGGACCCTCTTCCGTCCCCACTGTTCTAGCAATTCTCTGAACTGCCTCAAAATCTCCAGGGCTAGCGAAAGCAAAACCTGCCTCAATGACATCCACTCCCAGACGAGCCAGTTGCCGCGCAATCACTAGCTTTTCGTCTACATTCAGCGTTGCTCCCGGACACTGTTCGCCATCGCGAAGCGTAGTATCAAAAATAATGACGTGGTCTGGTTGGGGTTGTTTGTTCATACCTCGATTTGCTGACATG
>JALYGX010000357.1 GCA_030776905.1 Cyanobacteriota bacterium
TAACCCCCCTTATCAAGGGGGGAATATCAAGAAGAACTTTTATTGTTGGGAAAAAGTAATTTCCTCATCTTGTTCCCCCCTTAGCAAGGGGGGCTAGGGGGGTGGTGCAAGATCTGAGCTAGATAACCAGCTTTTTATGGATGAGCTGCCGTTATTGACAGGTCATTAAGCGGACTCAATCGCCTCTAAGGTATCGTGAGAAAATTGACCTGAGTTTTAAGAGACGACTTTTCAATGACTTCAGTGACTCCCGATTCTGCCACCCATAAAAAAGCTAAAGCCTTAAAATCAGGTAGCAAACGCCCCGCTAAGGAACTGTGTAGCGAGTGCGGATTGTGCGATACATACTATGTTCACTATGTCAAGGAAGCTTGTGCTTTCTTAAACCAGCAGATTGCCGAACTCGAAGAACAAGCCCACGGCAGAAGCCGCAATTTAGATAATCCTGATGATTGGTACTTTGGTGTCAACCAGCAGATGATGGCAGCGCGGAAGACGGAACCCATCGAGGGGGCGCAGTGGACGGGGATCGTTAGCACTATTGCGATTGAAATGCTGAATCGCGGATTGGTTGAAGGCGTTGTCTGCGTCCAGAATACAAAAGAAGACCGATTTGGACCCATGCCAGTCATTGCTCGTACCCCAGAAGAGATTCTGGCAGCACGAGTGAATAAGCCCACCCTATCGCCCAACCTTTCCGTATTGGAGCAAATTGAGCAATCTGGGATGAAGCGGCTTTTGGTAATCGGTGTCGGTTGCCAAATCCAAGCCTTACGAGCGGTTGAGAAACAACTAGGCTTAGAAAAGCTCTATATATTGGGGACGCCCTGTGTAGATAATGTCACCCGTGCAGGCTTGCAAAAATTCCTCGATACAACCAGCCGTTCCCCGGAAACCGTAGTGCATTATGAGTTTATGCAAGACTTCCGGGTTCATTTCAAGCATGAGGATGGTTCGGTTGAAATGGTGCCTTTCTTTGGCTTAAAGACCAACCAACTGAAAGATGTCTTTGCTCCCTCTTGCATGAGCTGTTTTGACTACGTGAACTCCTTAGCTGATTTAGTCGTGGGTTATATGGGAGCGCCCTTTGGCTGGCAGTGGATTGTGGTGCGCAATGATACTGGACAGGAGATGCTAGATTTAGTGCAAGACCAGCTAGAAACACAGCCAGTGATGTCGAAAGGAGACAGGCGAAATGCTGTGCAACAGAGCATCCCGGCTTATGACAAAGGTGTCACCTTACCCATGTGGGCGGCTAAGATGATGGGCGTCGTGATTGAAAAAATTGGTCCCAAAGGTTTAGAGTATGCTCGTTTCTCGATAGACTCCCACTTCACCCGTAACTACTTATATGTAAAGCGTCATCACCCAGAGAAATTAGAAGCGCACGTTCCAGAGTACGCCAAGCGGATTGTTGGGCAGTACCAACTGCCAGACTCGTGAGAATGTTGTAAAGGGAGTTTTCATAGAGTCGCACATGGCGTTAATCAGCAAAATATGAGCAGGCTGAAAGTTGGGGTGGCGTCAGTTACCCTAACTTTCGGGAACCTCTAGGGCAATAACCTTCTAACCTCCCGTTGAAAACTTCCTTATCTTGTTATGAAGCAGCAAGAACACTTGCCGATTATTGGCTGGCGGGAACAGCTTGCCTTACCTGACCTTGGGATTAGAGAAGTTAAGGCGAAAATTGACACTGGGGCACGCTCATCTGCTTTACATGCCTGGGATGTCGAAACGTTTGAGCGCAATGGGAGACGGATGGTGCGGTTTAAGGTGCATCCCTATCAGCGAGATACTCACCGCACAGTGAGTGCTGAGGCGGAACTTTTCGACCAACGGCAGGTTCGCAATTCAGGAGGACAGACTCAAGTTAGACCCATGATTCTGACTACTGTAGAACTGAATGGCGATCGCTGGTTGATCGAACTCACCTTAACCAATCGGGATGTAATGGGTTTTAGGATGTTGCTGGGGCGTCAGGCAGTGCGTAGACGTTTTTTGGTAGATGCAGGTAGGTCATTCCTACGCAGTTCCACTGGGAGCTGCCAACTAAAGCATAAAAATCAAAAATAACGATGAAAATCGCAATTTTATCCCAGGATGCAACGCTCTACTCCACTCAACGCCTCCAGGAAGCTGGAGAGGAACGGGGGCACGAGATACGGGTAATTAATTACCTGCGCTGCTACATGAATATTACGTCTCACAAGCCCAGCGTAATGTATCAAGGCAAACCCTTGGAGAACTTTGACGCGATTATTCCTCGGATTGGCGCGTCGAAAACATTTTACGGTGCAGCGGTAGTGCGGCAGTTTGAAGTGATGGGCGTCTTCACCGCTAACGAATCTCAGGCAATTTCTCGTTCCCGCGATAAGCTGCGCTGCCTGCAAATTCTCTCCCGCGAAGGAATTGGTTTGCCAGTTACGGGGTTTGCTCACTCAACCCAAGATATTGACGACTTAATCGACACGGTTGGCGGTGCCCCAGTTGTAATCAAATTGCTGGAGGGAACTCAGGGGATCGGTGTGGTATTGGCAGAAACTCACCATGCGGCTAAGTCAGTCATTGAAGCCTTTCGCGGTTTGGATGCGAATATTCTGGTGCAGGAGTTTATTAAAGAAGCGGAAGGCACAGACCTTCGCTGTTTCGTGATTGACAACAAAGTAGTGGCGTCGATGAAGCGGCAGAGTGCGCCGGGGGAATTTCGCTCGAACCTGCACCGAGGCGGAACCGCTCAACAAATTAAACTAACGCCGGAGGAGCGCAGTACAGCGGTTCGGGCAGCAAAAGCGATGGGATTGAGAGTGGCGGGGGTAGATATGCTGCGCTCGAATCATGGTCCAGTGGTGATGGAGGTCAATTCTTCGCCAGGACTTGAAGGCATTGAGAAAGCGACTGAGGTGGATGTCGCTGGGAAGATTATTGAGTTTTTAGAGAAAAATGCGACTTTGGGGAAAATCGGTGATGGCGCTTCGCGTTTCCGCAAGGCAGATCGCATTCAGTATTAATTGAGCTGAAGCCTATAACGAGGGGCAGTTGCCCTCACAATTACGGCAACTCCGAATACTGCTCTTGTTCAGTAAAACGCTGGCTATGTTTACATACAGTCGGCAAAGCTCATAAGTCTAAGGTTAACAGGACTTACGCCTAGCAGGATTCCCGAACAGTTTATACGACAAATCCGGAAACATCGAGGATTCATTGAAAGAAGGTATGAAGATGTAACGGAATTCTAGCGGGAAGAAGTTCGTTGAAAACTGACACAGACCAACCAGTACTAGGGAAATTTCTAAACGGGCGCTATAAAACTATTCAAGTTCTGAGTGCTGGGGCATTTGGGCATACCTACCTTACCGAAGATACCTGGCTCGATGACAGCTATCAATGCGTAGTCAAGCACCTTAAGCTCAAAGACCACCATCCTGAGCGATCGCAAATTTGCAAGCGACAGTTCACTAACGAAGTTCTGATTCTTAATCAACTGGGCAATCACTATCAGATTCCCCAACTCTTAGACTGCTTTGAAGATGATCGAGGATTTTACTTAGTTCAAGAGTTGATTGTAGGAGAACCGCTGAATGCAAAACTCCCGCTTGGTCAACATTGGGGCAAACCTTGGACTGAAGTTCAATGCGTTGAACTCCTGCAAGATGTTTTAGGCATTCTGGAATTTGTTCACAGCCAAGGGTTCATTCATGGCGACCTTAAACCGAGTAACCTGATTCAACGCAGCTCAGACGGTAGATTCGTTTTGATTGATTTTGGTTGTGCCCAGACCATTAAGCCTAGTCAAGTCAAGCCCAGGGTTATTCCTATCAATCCGTCTATCGCGCCTGTAGGCATTCCTCCCGTGGGCTACATACCCACAGAGCAACTCAGAGGTCAGCCCTGTCCCAGTAGCGATATTTATGCACTGGGCATGATTGCGATTCAGGCATTAACAGGGCTGAACCCAATGGAATTAGAAGCAGAACCCGATAGTGGTGAAGTCAACTGGCAGCAGCACGCCTTAGTAAGTGACTCAATGGCATCTGTGCTGAACCAGATGGTGCGATACGACGTTAAAGACCGCTATCAGTCTGCCACCGATGTGCGAATAGCGCTTAAAAGGCTGTTGATGAGGAGTGAGGAGCAAGGAGTGAGCGAAGAGGAATTATCTGACCGATTGATTGAGGAGTCTCCTATAGTTGTACAACCGCTAACTACACCGATAGATACCGAGGAATTGGAGCGGTGCCTTCATACAGTTTCCCGATCGCCCAAGAGCAACAATGGCGAGAAACAGACACTAGGGGATAGCGACGTACTGCTGCTTCCAGCAAATTGCTTATCTGAGAACCAACTTACGAAAGGCTATTATGCTCGTGAATTAGCACTTGCTTGCTTGCCCAAGCTACCCCCTATGTTGGCGGGGATGGGCGCTGGGATGACGACTTCTAGTGGTGTAGTGATTTCATTGGGGCTTTATACTCTGCTTCATGCTGCTCCCTCTAATCCTGGACTCGACCTTTTAGAAAGGGCAACACAGCAATATAAGGAAGGAAATTTTGATGAAGCGATCGCCCTGACAGACTTGATTCCCACAGACAGTTCTGCCTATAAAGACTCTATCATTGCCAAGCGAAAGTGGCGCAAAGAATGGGATTTGGCTGATAGGCAGTTCAAAGCCGTGCAAGAAGCCTTTAATGAGCAGAGGTGGCGAGATGTGCTTGAAGAAGCTCATAACACTCCTAATATTGACTATTGGCAACTGAAGATTGCGCCATTTGTCGAGCAAGCCAAACCTGAATTGGAAGTGGAAGCCCAACAATTATTACAGCAAGCTTACAACCAAGCTGCCCAGAAAGACTTTACTGGCGCTCTTGCTCTCCTCAAACAAATTTCTAAAGAAACACCCACTGGTGCTGAAATTCAACCTAAGCTGATGGAATATAGCCAAAAGCAGCAAATTAAAGCAGAGTCATTATTACAACAAGCCTATCACCGGGCAGCAAAGAAAGACTTCAGTGGTGCTTTGAAGTATTTAGTAGAAATTCCTGAAGATACACCGGCTTACCAAACTGCTCAAATCAAGATGGTAGAGTATTCTCAAAAGCAGGATTTTAATGAAGAAACTCACAGGCAGGCTGAGTTAAACGCTAGGTTTCCTAAAGAAGAGATCGAGATTAC
>JALYGX010000358.1 GCA_030776905.1 Cyanobacteriota bacterium
CGACATGGGTCCCTGCATCAGCGTCAACCTCAACGAGCGCATTGACTACTTCGGCATCACCATCAATACAGCAGCACGGGTGCAGGCTACAAGCAAAGGGAATGACATTGCTGTAACTGATGCCTTACTTAAGGACGAAACAGCAGCAGCACTTGCCAAGAATTGCACTTGGGAACGCAGCGATTTAATGTTGAAAGGGCTGGAAGGCTTAACTGTTGTGCATTATCTTCAGCCAAATACAGCCCCCATCTCTATTAGTTAAGACGGCTACAGAGAAACCCCAACCCTCACTCTAATAGCAATAGTTTAAGGGCGCACAACCCGTGCGCCCCTACCCTCGTCTATCATGCCATCAACTAGAGCAACGGTATTAGGCAAGATCGAACAGCAGAATTTCTGCATCTGTCGTTGCTTCAATAACGACATCCCTTTCTTCACTAATTGCGGCTCCATCACCCTTTTCAAGGGACAAACCGTTGAGAGTAACTTCACCACGAGCTACCTGAACCCAAGCATGACGTTGAGGCTTGAGAGTATGGGACACACGCTGATTGGGTTCTAGTACAGCCGCATACAAATCCACATCTTGATGAACTGTAACTGCACCCTCTCGCCCATCTTTAGCCGCAACTAGCAGCAGTTGACCTGGGTTTTCAGCGAATGCAAAGGCCCGCTGTTCGTAACTTGCTGGCAATTTGTTTGTTTCAGGTAGTAGCCAAATTTGTAATAAGTGAAGCGCATCAGTTTTCGAGTGATTAAACTCGCTATGTAAGATACCCGTACCTGCGCTCATCCGCTGTACTTCACCTGGCTTAATAACTGAACCAGTCCCCAAGCTATCTTTATGCTCTACTGCCCCGTTTAGGACATAGGTAATGATTTCCATATCCTTATGTCCGTGAGTGCCAAACCCCTTGCCAGGAGTAACACGATCTTCATTAATGACCCTTAGCGCTCGAAATCCCATATGCTTAGGGTCGTAATAGTTGGCGAAGGAAAAAGTGTGGTAGCTATCGAGCCAACCATGATTCGCATGACCTCGATCTTCAGCCTTTCTAAGTGTTATCATCTTCTCCTCCTTTAGAAAAGTTGTTGTGCGAATTTCCTGTAGCGATATCCTGGTTCCAGTTCAAGATTTACGGGTTTTCTATCAGCAATAACAGGTTCGCTCATTGTGTTCTTCTTGAGAAATGACACCAGGTTTTAGACCTGTTCTTGGTGTACTTTTTGCATATTTAAACTTTATCGTAAGTAAGGCTATTATGGAAAGTATGCACTTTAAAGTAAGGTAGTACCCAAAAAGATACTATGGAAGTCCGACAAGTAGATTTCGAGAGAGCCAATTGTCCAGTGGAAAGAACCCTGGCGGTGATTGGCGGGCGCTGGAAAGTTTTAATTCTTCGGGAGCTGTTTCCAGGCGTGAAGCGTTTTGGGCAGTTGCACCGAGCTTTAAACGGCATTACCCAAAAGATGCTCACGCAACAACTGCGGGAGATGGAGGAAGATGGCATCATTCATCGGGAGGTTTACTTACAAGTTCCTCCAAAAGTAGAGTACTCTTTAACCCCTTTGGGAGAAAGTCTTAAACCGATTATTGACTCCATGCATGAATGGGCTGTCCGGCATCTCGATGAGCAAAACAAAGAACGTTAGAGTTAAGGCTGGCACTCAATAGTAAAATGAGGTTGAGTCTGATGGATAACTATTAATAATTTGCTGGTCAGGACGAACCTTCCAGGCAAGAGTGACAAATTACTAGTATCAACACTGTCAATGCAGTCTTAAACGTAAAGTGAATTTATTAGATGTCATCGTACCCCAAGATAATTGTTGTGGCTAATGGAAAAGGTGGAGTTGGGAAAACCACAACAGCTATGGCATTAGCGGGGATTTTTTCAGAAAAACACAAAGTTTTAGCGGTAGATGCAGATATTCAAGGAAGTTTTTCTTGGTGGGCTAAACGTGGTGACAAAGGGATAAAATTTGACTTGGCTCAAGAGACAGATCCAGCCTTTTTGAGTCGTTTACGGAAGATAGAGAACTATGAATTAGCTGTGGTGGATACACCGCCAGCTCTGAATTCTGAGGCATTAGCGGCGGTAATCGCGATCGCAGATTACCTCGTTTTGCCGACACCGCCAGCACCGATGGACTTGACTGTCTTGATTGAAACAGTGCGAAAAGCGGTTGCACCACTAGGGACAGCTTATCGGGTACTGCTGACGCGGGTAGACTCCCGCCGTGTCAAGGAAGCATTGGAAGCTCAAAACACACTTAGGGAATTGGGCGTTCCTGCTTTCCATGCCTTTATCCGAGCTTACACAGCTCATGAACGAGCTGCACTGGAGGGCATACCTATTAGTCAATGGCGGGGGGAAAATGCCCGTGAAGCTCAGGCAGACTACCGCCGCGTGGCTGATGAACTACAGCGTGATTGGGAAAGTAATAATGGCTAAGAGAAGTTTAACGGACTTGCTACGCGAAGAGGTAGAAAAATCTCCAGATCTTGAAATTGAAAACGTTCAAGAAACCACCGATGATGAACTTATAGAGCAGAATTCTGAAGCAGTAGAGACATTACCTATGAATACACGAGCCAGACCTAGTGCCAGACACACCAGCCCTACGAAGGCTGACTTGGAAGCGACTATAACCGAGTTAAGAGCTGCCTTAGAAGAAACACAACATAAAGAAGAAACGTTTGCTGAGTTGAAAGAAGCTCTGGAAGAAGCCCATAGAAAGGAAGGCGCTCTCCAACAACAAATTAGCGATTTACAAGCCGATCTGCAACATCAGAAGAAATCTGTCCATAAACTTGAGAAAGAGGTAGAGAAACTAGAACATCTCAAGACCGAGTTGGAACAAGCTAAAAAAGCGGCTTTTCAACTGGCAGAAGCGAATGAAAAGCTGATTCAGGAAGTCGAGACGCGGAAAAACAAAAATGAAGACCTCAAAGCACCAGGGCACAATATAGCCGCTCAACCACCGGATAGCTCCATTCAAACTTATCATCAGCCTGAAAGACCTGTTCAGAAAGAAAGCGAAAGACCGGCTGATTTTGCAAAGACAACTTGGCTACTTTAGCAAAGAAGCATTGCGGGGACGAAAGATTAAGGAACTTGCAAACAATCAATCATCCCCAGGCATGGCGGTAGGGGTGACGTATGCGTCGCCCCTACAAGGAAGAATAAAAAATTCCCCCGGACATCTGAAGAGTTTCCTTGTCCGAGGGATTATGTGGTTAGAAGCTAACCCAAGTCTTGTTCGTTATGCAGGCTTCGCTTGTGCTCTTTGTTCAAGAAGGCGGGCAATCGAAGCTTTTTCCAGAAGTCCTACCAGTACACCGTTTTCACGGACGACGGGTAACTGAGTAAGCTGTTCCTTTTCCAACAGCAGGATGACTTCCAATAGGGATTGATCGGATTGAACGGTTGTGGAGAAATCAGCAGGTTGCATGAGTTCTCGAACTGGTGTTACAGGCCAGTTGGAGGTGGGGATGGTTTTCAAGTCATCAACAGCGATCGCACCGATTAGTTGACCGTCTTCATCGGTAACCAAGAACTTATGCCATTCCGCTTTGCCAATAATATAGTTGTTGGCAAACTCTCGCAGAGATAGGTCAGCTAAGACAACGGGGCTGTTGGGAATTACAGCATCTTCTGCTTTCAAAGCTGTTAGCTTTTCTTGCACCACAGCAGACTGCCCAGAGCGACCCGCATTTTGCAGCAGGAACCAACCGATTAACAGAGTCCAGACGCTACCGATATTGCTGATGCCCAAGACCGAGAGCAACCCAAGAGCGATCGCAATCCAACCCACAAACTGACCGGTTCGACTGGCAAAGAGGACGCCTTTATTAGGATTACCAGTAATCTTCCAAACCAAGGACTTGAGGATATTGCCTCCATCCAAAGGTAAGCCAGGTATCAAGTTAAACAATGCTAGGACTAAATTAATCGAGGCAAGGAATTGCACAACCGCTGCCAAGGGTCCTGAGATACCCGTCCCGATGCCGATGGCTGTTAAAAGGGCAAATAGTACCAGGCTAACGGCTGGTCCTGCGATCGCGATCCAAAACGCTTGTCCTGGCGTCTCTGATTCTTTATCCAGGCTAGCTAAACCGCCAAACAGAAACAGCGTAATGGATTTAACTTCAATTCCTTGCCGGATGGCGACAAAGCTGTGTCCCAGTTCATGTGCTAAGACAGAGGCAAACAATAACAGCGTAGAAATAAATCCTAAAACTAAGGGTAATGCACCGCCCAATCCTGTAAATAGATTTGCCAGTTCCAAAGTCCCCAAGCCTAAGACTAAGAACCAAGATGGATTTACATAAAAGGGAATTCCAAATAAATTACCAACACGAATACTACCGTTCATACTGGCTACCTCTCTTTATATCTGAAGTATTTTGGTCGTTTTGTCTTATGCATCTATCGTAACGAAATGTAAAAGATGCTTTCATCTTTCAATGGTCGTAAAATCCGTCCGCAGTAGTTCGGTTTTGAGAATTAAAAGTTTCCTGCGGCATCCTCCCTAACGTCGGCATAATAAAATAAGCACTGCTCTTTGTGCCTTGAGCGGCATCTATTTTCAGAGCAGAAAACTGTTCCACTATTTTTAATACCTAATTATGACTGTCTCTGAGACCAAAATTATCCGCTCTTACCACCAAGAAGACATCCAGCAAATTCTCAATTTAGCGATCGCACGTCAGGCTAGCGGCGGAGAATTTTCCCACGAGCAGCTTGTAGAAATTGCTGTCGAACTAGGTATTTCTGCTGAGACTCTTCAAGAAGCAGAACAGGAATGGCTAGTCCAGCAAAAAGACGGGCAAAAGCGCCAAGAATTCAATACTTACCGCCGTAGCAAATTACAAAAACGTTTTGGCAAGTATGCGATCGTCAATAGTTTTTTAGTTTGTCTAAATTTAGTCAGTGCGGGTCAGGTTTCTTGGTCTTTATATATATTATTATTCTGGGGGCTTTGGCTCGGCCTTGGCGCTTGGAATACTTATCAATTAAAAGGCGAAGAGTACGAACAAGCCTTTCGCAAATGGTATCGCAAGCATCAGCTCACCCAATCAATTTATACTCGCATCAACAACTGGATTAAAGCTTCTAGCTGAGCGGCGTGAATAAGGGTTGAGGTAAACGGTAGCTATAGGTAAACTGCAACTGTAGATTCTTAAGTTATCGCTCTACTAAAAATTCTTTTACTCCGGACTGAACAACTATCTTCATCTATGTTTATCTAATGAAAACGGCTATAGCAGTAGTATCGTACATAGATCGGCAATAGGTATACGTGAGGGTGGCTATGCCAGATGTTCGGTTCGATAAATTTTATCGCTACGCAGAGTTGACTCATATCCTGCACGGCTATGCAGAGGAGTTTCCTCAACTTGTGGCGATAGAAAGCATCGGCAAAAGCTACGAAAGTCGTGACATCTGGCTGATGACAGTAACCTGTTTCGCTACAGGTTCCGCTCAAGAAAAGCCTGCCCTCTGGGTTGATGGTAATATTCATGCCACCGAACTTGCCCCGTCGAGCGCATGCCTGTATTTCCTGCAAACCTTAGTTACAGGCTACGGTTCTAATCCTGATATAACTCGCTGTCTGGATACCCGCGCCTTCTACATCTGTCCCCGCGTCAATCCCGACGGGGCTGAGTGGGCGTTGGCTGACAAGCCAAAATTCATTCGCTCCAGTACTCGCCCCTATCCTTATGATGAGGAAGCTAACGACGGGCTAGTGATGGAAGATATGGATGGCGATGGTCGCATTTTGATGATGCGCATCCCTGATGCCAATGGTCCCTGGAAAAGCTGCCCCAGTGAACCGCGTTTATTGGTACAGCGCGAACCGACAGAAACAGGAGGGGAGTATTATCGCCTGCTGCCGGAAGGACGAATTGAGAATTACGATGGAGTCCTCATCGACCTCCCGCGTCCCAAGGAAGGGTTGGACTTGAACCGCAATTTTCCCTTTTCGTGGCGACAAGAATGTGAACAGATGGGGGCAGGTTCCTATCCTACATCAGAGCCAGAAGTGCGATCGCTCGTCCAGTTCATCACCAGTCATCCCAATATTACGGGGGCTGTTGCCTTCCACACCTTTAGCGGCGTTCTGTTGCGTCCCTACAGTCACCTCAGCGACGAGGAATTACCCGTCAATGACCTCCGCACCTACCAACGCATCGGCGAAAAAGGGACTGAACTGACGGGTTACCCCAACATCTCCGTCTTTCATGAGTTCCGCTACGACCCTAAAGAAATCGTCACCGGAGCGTTTGATGACTGGGCTTACGAACACCAGGGTGTATTTGGCTGGACGGTAGAAGTTTGGAGTCCTCAGCGCCAAGCCGGAATTACTGAATATAAATATATCGACTGGTATCGGCAGCACCCTTTGGAAGATGACCTCAAGTTGCTGCGCTGGAGTGACGAAAAACTGGGCGGTAAGGGCTACATTAATTGGTATACCTTCGATCATCCCCAACTCGGTAAAGTTGAACTGGGCGGTTGGGATACAATATATTCCTGGTCGAATCCACCTTCAGAGTTTTTGGAAAAAGAAATTGCTCGCTTTCCAGACTGGCTGGTGTGGCATCTACTAATCTCCCCTCGCCTGGAAATTTACGAAGCGAGTGGCCACTACTTGGGCGAAGGCATCTATCGAGTGCGTCTAGTCGTGCATAACACAGGCTGGCTACCTACCTACGTTACCCAAAAAGCCTTGGAGAAGAAGCTGGTGCGGGGCTGCATCTTTGAAATTGAGCTACCTGAGGGTGCAACCTTAGAAATGGGTAAGCTGCGTGAAGAGTTGGAGCAACTGGAGGGACGCGCCTATAAATCCTCAGCTCCCACGAGGCGACAAAGCGACCCAACCCAGGAGCGGGCAAAGGTGGAATGGGTGGTACGTGCTACTCAAGGTAGTGTCGTCAAACTCTTAGCCCGTCATGAACGTGCCGGAGTTGTCCGCACTGAAGTGACCTTGGGGTAATTTGACACTCCCGCAACAGCTTTGTTTTCAAAGCCCTAGCACTTACCTTTTGTATAGCAAGATAATTACCGGCATAGCTAATACTTAATACCATTTCACTTGATTGGCGATACAGATGAAACCGTCTGGGAATTGGCAATTGGGAATAGGGAATTGGACTAACTATTCCTGATTTCCCTTCCCAAAAACGAGACTTTATTTGTATTAACCATTTAGTCAATTGGTAGAAAGTCAATCCTTTTAGGCAGAAGGGGTTACTCCTCATTAGAATGCTTTGAGGCTCCAAAAGCAAAACTCATACAGTAACTTGGACGTTTCGTACACGCGATCGCACTCATCAAACCTCGACACTGAAAGCAGAAAAGATTCAGGCAAGAGGAAAGCTAAAAATGTCCAAGATGCCAAAGCTTACAGATACCTATCAAGAAATTCATCCAACTTAAGTCCTCTAGTTCAAAATTGAGGATTTGGATGATTTCTTGACATCTGATTGGGTGAGAATGTCAATTCTTATTTCAACCACTGATTAACTACATAAGCCGTTTTCAGGGTTAGGCAAAGGGCAGTGTAAAACTGCGTCTGTCAATGGCTTTCCTATCAATCTCATGAACTAACAACAAATAACAGGAATCAAATGATGCTCACTGCAACTGCTTTGGAAAAATTCTCAATCGTCGCTATTGGAGCAATAGCTATTGCCCTAGGAACCGTAGGTTCGGCACAGG
>JALYGX010000359.1 GCA_030776905.1 Cyanobacteriota bacterium
GAAGAGAGAGCAGATTTTCTGGCGTCCCTTGGCGTCGAAGAAGGAGGACTGAAATCCTTAATTCGCGCTACCTATGAACTGTTGGGCTTGCGTACCTACTTTACCACTGGCCCCAAGGAAACTCGCGCTTGGACGATTCACGCTGGTATGAAAGCGCCTCAGGCAGCAGGTACGATTCACACGGATTTTGAACGGGGATTTATTCGGGCAGAAACGGTTGCTTATAAAGACCTTACAACAACGGGTTCGATGACGGCGGCGAAGGAAAAAGGTTTAGTTCGTAGTGAAGGTAAAGAATACGTTGTGCAGGAAGGAGATGTAATGCTCTTCCGATTTAATGTGTAGGGAATGACACTTAGAAGTTAGGCAGATGTTCTAGTCCTGCCTAGCTCGATGACAGCAATTGAGCAAGAACGGGTTAGTTCTAGGAACAACCATATGAATATAGTTACATCAGAAGAAATAGAGCAGTTTCGCGAACAATTGAGAGATTATCCGGAAGCGATCGCCGATCTTGATGTCATTGAGGCTTGTGAGGGAGATTTGGAACGTGCGTCTCGCGTACTATCGCGTAGGGCAGGAGCAGAAGACGATAGATTTGTTTCAAATCGTCTGGAGCAAGGATTAAAGCAATGCCGCGATGCTATCTGCGAAAAAGAATTTAAAGATGACTTGTTACCGGAACTGTTAGAAGCGGTGAAGGAATCTCTAGCAGCAAGTAGTCAGCCTTTCCTCGTGGCACTAGAAACCCCAGTTGCTCTGTACATCACCAAAGTAGGCGTGAATAATTTTTGTGAGTCTTCTGAATCAGGAGTAGCAGGTAAAAAAAGCAAATTTTTGCGTCAGGATTGGGCTGGCGCTCTAAAGGATTTGCGCGAACAATATACGTCACTAGAGCTACAAAAGAAAGCTCTGGAATGGCGGGATGACGACTTATGTATCTAGTAGATACAAATGTATGGCTTGAGCGACTTCTAGCTCAAGATAGGGCTGAGGAAGTAGGTCAGTTCCTGGGTCGCATCCCCTCAGAGAATCTCTTGATTACCGATTTTTCCTTTCACTCGATTGGCGTAGTGCTGACTAGGCGGAATCAACCAGAGATACTGCTACCCTTTGTTCAGGATGTTTTCATAGATGGGTCTGTGAGGCTGGTAAACTTAGAGCCTCAAGATATAGCAAACATTGTGGCAGCAATTAATGAATATAACCTGGATTTTGATGATGCTTACCAATATGTAGCAGCTCAGAGACATGGTCTGATTATTGTAAGTTTTGATGGGGACTTTGACCGCACGCCAGAAGGCAGAAGAACACCTGCCGAAATCCTTCCCTAAAGTCCTGTAGCTGTGAAAGCCGCCCAATAGTAGGGATTAGCGAAGGGCTTTGGCTGGCGATCGGGAGCCTGAATTTTCTTTCGCGCTTGGTCAAGAGAGTCCTGAAATTCAAAGCGATCGCCTTTAGGAAGCTGGGCAAGAATTTCATCAACTTGCGGTTGATATTTGGCAAAGACGGATTCAAACTCCTCACTAGTCAAATCCCGCAGCCATTTTTGAGCTTGGTTGAGGGCAATGGCAACATCTCCCGCCTCTAGTTTGGGAAAGTTTTTGAGGTTTTCATAAAATTTGATCATCAAGAAGCAGGTTGAGAGGTCATTCACAGCCCAAAGGCTACTGACGACACTGAGGGCACCAGCATACAGAAAGGCGCTAGGCAAACCGATGTACTCATCGCTGATACTTCTGGGGTCTGTCAAGCCTGTTTCGCAGGCACAGAGAGTGACAAGGCGGCATTTGCTCAGAGTAAGAGCAAAGATTTCCCCTAAAGTGAGGGGTTCTTTATCAGCCAAAATCAGTGCTGATTTTAATGGCGATTCAAAGTTAAATGTGCCGTGACAAGAGAAGTGAGCGCAATGGGCAGCGCGTAGATGTTCTGTATTGGGGACGGTGCTGAGGGTGCCTTTTTTAGCGTTTTCTTCAATGAGAACATGAGCAGGCTTAAAGAAGCGACGAACGGTTTGAACCTCTAAATTGGCATATAACAGATCTTGAGTGGGGTTTTGAATTCCAAAGAAATAGCTGAAGTCAGGACGTTCTTGTTTTTCAGTTAGCTGTAATAGCTGACAACTGGGGGCATAGCGGACGCCTCTGGGGAATTTGTCTAAGAGGCATTTGTCCTTCTCGTTAGGCAATGACAAAGCATGAAGGGGAAATAGGTGCAGGAACTGATGGGGAATCATAATTACCCTGTCGCAAGTGTCTGGTACATGGGTAAGGACTTCCTCCAAATGCAGAATCTGAGCAAGCTGATTGAGACGCAACTCAAAGTTGTCTTTCCAATGTTGTTTGGATAGATTATCTAAGTTGCTGTAATCCTGCAAATAATTCTTGCCCCAGCCACTTAAGATTTGTCCGGCTTTTAGAGAAGATTGCCAGACGATGATGCCAGGACTTCGGTGGGTAATTATAAAAGCTGAAAAAGTGTTGTCAGTGATATACCACTCTATAAGAGCGGTTTTGTCATCGGGTAGCAAATCCTGTATCTGCTGAAAGCTGATCGGTTCGACTCGTTGGGTGAGACTGAAGGTTGGATCGATTGGCTGGATGTGCTGGGTAATTAGGTCATTTAGTTGTTGCTGTAAACCGTTTACATGGGTGTGGTCGGTGCCTCCACCAACTGTAGGTGAATTACTGGAGAATTGGCTACGCTCATCGCTCAATATGCCCCCACCTATCTGGTTGCTTTTAGCAATGTCAATCCGTCGCTGTTCTGCCGCAATTTCCCGGCGAAGTCGGTTGAGTTCGTTGAGGACAGCTTCGGGAATGTCGCCTTTGGGGCAGAGGTCACGGGTGGCAAGGAGTTCAACTAGGTTACGGGCTTTGCTACGCTCGGCGTATTCAATGGCTTGAGCAGAGTATTTCGGCTCCTCTTTAGCTAGTTCCAGGCAGACTTCCACCATGCGTTGGTAGAGCTTGTTGTATTCTTCAGCTAGCTTTTGTTTAGCTTGCTCATTCCCAGAACCAGAAATAATCTCACTGCGTAATGATTCTACGGTGTCAATACCAATTTTGAATGCAGTATGGGCATTGGGGAACTGTCCGGTATCTTGGTAAGCAAGACCAAGGTTGAGTTGAGTTTCGGCATGGTACTGGGGAAAAGAGTCACGGGTATGAACTTGTAAAGCATTTTGAAAGTGGGCAATCGCTCGTTCCAGGTTTTCTGCCCTACTACCGCAGACACGCTCACCGTAAGCAGCCGCCAGATTATTTTGAGTCGTAGCCCATCGCTCTGGGAAGGCTTCATAGGTGTAGACCTGCAAAACCTTCTCGTAGCATCTGATGGCTTGTTCCAGGTTGTTGGCTCGTTCTCCCCAAAAACTTGTTCTGTAAGCCTCTCCTAGATTATTTTGGGTCATAGCCCACTGCTCTGGGAATGCATCACGGGTATAGACCTGCAAAGCTTTTTCATAGCAGACAATAGCTCGTTTAAGGTTCTCAGGACGCTGACCCCAGATACGTTTTCTGAATGTCTCTCCTAGATTATTTTGGGTCTCTGCCCACTTGTCCGGAAAAGCTTGGCGAGTACGAACCTGCAAAGCTTTGTCGTAGCAGTTGATAGCTTTCTCCAGATTCTCGGCTCGCTCACCATGAATGCGATAGAGGTAAGCGGCACCTAGATTACTCTGAATCGTAGCCCAGTGTTCTGGAAATTTATCACGGGTATAGACCTGCAAAGCCTTCTTGTAGCAGTTGATAGCTTTCTCCAGGTTCTCGGCTCGCTCACCCTGGAGACGCAGGCTAAAGGCATTGCCTAGATTAATTTGGGTATCTGCCCAATATTCTGGGAAAGCTTCAGAAGTACGAAATAGCAGAGCATTTTTACAATAATCGATGGCTTGTTCTAGATTTTTTGCCCGTTCTCCTCGAAGACGCTAGCTGTAAGTATTGCATAAATTATTTTGGAGCATAGCCCAATCCTCTGGGAAAGCATCACGGGTATAAACCTGCAAAGCCCTTTCATAGCAGTTGATTGCTTGTTCCAAGCTCTCGACCCGCTCTCCCCTAATGCGATCGCTGTAAGCATTGCCTAGATTATTTTGGTTCAATGCCCATGCTTGTGGAAGCCTATCATGGGTAAAAAACGTAGCAACTACCTGATAGCCTGTAATAGCAATCTCCAAGTTTCCAGCTCTGTTGCCCACTGGAAACTGAGCCATTAAGGTACTGAAATCGCCAATAGCCCCTGCTATGCGTTTTGCTTGTTCTGGATTGACTTCCAGCAGAGTAGCAGTTGCCCAGTCTTGCAACAATTGAGCCAAATTATCATCCAGCTTGTCCAGGTTCGCTTGCAGCAGTGGGTAAACAACTTGAGGGTTACCATTGCTCTGTTCGGTTGCTTGCAATACCTGGAAAAGGAAAGTAAGTTGGGATGTTGGTGATGAAAATCCCAGTGCCTCAGCCATTGGACGGGCAATATTAATTAAAAAATCAGCAGCGTTACGCTCACCTCCCCTTATCAACACCTCCGCTACCTGTGTAATCATCTGCACCAACCCAGCATCAATCAAGTGTTGGTTGGTACTCAAAACCTGCCATTCCTCCTCACTAGGACAACTCAGCAGCGCGTCAATGAGATTCAGATAGTCTTGCGATCGCTTTTGCTTTTCGTCCATATTTAGTCATCGAGGTGTAGGGGCGAAGCATTCGTGCAAATAACTTATTGGAAAGCCTAGATACTTGTACGCGAATGCTTCGCCCTGTCTGCGGGAAAACAATCAATCCGAATCCTTCTAAGATATTGGTTTAAATTTAAGAGGATTTTCCTCATCTTCATCCCAATTTAGAGGATTTTCCACGATGTACCGCCTGATGTTTTCATAGGCTTTCTCATTACGAATAATCTCT
The DNA here is from genome assembly GCA_030776905.1 of Cyanobacteriota bacterium. Classification (GTDB taxonomy): domain Bacteria; phylum Cyanobacteriota; class Cyanobacteriia; order Cyanobacteriales; family Coleofasciculaceae; genus CADCTM01. The sequence continues at coordinate 4,902 of JALYGX010000359.1, forward strand.
TCATGATAATTCCGTTGCCATAACGTCCCTGAATTGCGAGTTATGCGGTTAACTCGGCGCGTTGCTACTGATTTGAAATTTTGAAGAATTGCTCCTATTGAACCGGATTGCGTACCGCGAGGTGGGGATGTGTCGTTGTTATATCTTGGAAAGGGCGAAGCATTCGTGGATAAAGATTCTGGTGGTGTGTTGTTACATCCTGGCACGAATGCTTCGCCCCTACAGTTATGGTTATGGTTAAAGTTAGGGTTAGAGTTACCAGCGCTATCGGTAATAACGATTATTCCGTGTACGTGATTGGGCATGACTACAAAAGCATCCAATTCTATTAACGGAAAATGACGGGGTAAACTCTCCCAAACGGCTTTAACTGTTATACCGATAAGATTTAGGTGCATTGCACCCTCTTTAATTTCTCCCAGCAAAGACCGCCTTTGATGACAACAAATGGTGAAATAGTATGCACCTTCTCGTGTATAGTCATATCCTCTGAGACGAATTGAGCGGCGATGCGGTTTTTCTGGGTTATGGTTCATAATATTTATCCCTTTGATGCCACCCTCAAATTAGTTCTTGGGGCGAGGCAGCTATCAGCAAATATCTGTATTATGGCTAAACCCCAAAAATAGGCGATCGCACTCCTCAAATTCCAGCAATCACCCCAGCACCTCATCTACAGTAAAACTAACATCAGAAAAAGCTTCTATAGTTACAGTTTGACCCCGATAGTACTTCTGAATATCTTGGTAGCCATTGGGCGAAGGCTGTCGATAAACTTCCAAGCATTGCCCATTAATATCCACCAGCCAAACTTCAGTAATACCATCTTCGGCATAGAGAGGAATTTTTACTTCGCGGTCATATTCAACAGTAGTATCGGCTACTTCCACTAACAGTAATATGTCTTCTGCTTGAGGATGTCCTGCCTCGTAAAAATCTGCGCGAGGTTGTAGTAATGCTAAGTCAGGTTGAGGTTCGGAGTTGTTAACTAATTCGACTGGATTTTGGACTCCGACAATTACTGCCTGTGCTAAACGCTGATTAAACAAACCATTAAGACGATTCACACAAGCGGCATGACGCCTACCAACCGGGGACATCTCGACAATCTCTCCTCGTATCAGTTCCACCCGGTCATCCTCTGTGAGAATACCTGCTTCAACCATCTGGTGGTACTGTTCTACCGTAAATTTCCGTCTGAGTAGTTCAACAGGCATCAGAACCTCTTCATAACCTCAGTCTATTAATTATGGCTCAACACAAAAATAGGTGAAGGCGCGAACTTTTTCGAGAGTTAGTCCTGCTGGTGAGCGAATTGGTAAGCGCCAGCAACGGAAAGTGCGATCGCAACGGCAAGTAAAATGGGTATGGAGTACCAAGGAAATTGCGATAGTGGTAAGTAGGCAGCAGCTCGAAGTCCAGTACTGGTATAGGTTAGCGGTAATAAATAAACAATCGCTTTGAGTGCTACGGGTAGAGTAGCTGGGTCAAAAAAGGTTGCTCCCAAAAACGACATCGGCACAATCAAGAAGTTGTTGAAAAGACCAACACTTTCAAGAGACTTCACATTCAATCCGACAATCACTCCTAATCCCGCGAACACTGCACAATTTAGTACCAGCAATAGTAAAAATAATGGGTTCAAAAAACTCCAAACTTTACCAGTAAATAGAACAGCTATCAAAATCACAGAACCTGAAGTCATCAGTCCGCGAACAACTCCAGCCAGCATTTTCCCTAAGTACAATGCTAAGGGATGTACGGGGACGAGTAACATTTCCTCAAATGTTTTGGTATAAAGCCTTTCGCCGCAAATCGAAAAGGTCGTGCCACCAAAGCAAATTGTCATCGAAGATAGTGCCACCATCCCCGGTAGAATAAATTGCAAATAGTTATCACCAGCAGCAGGCTTCATTGCTGTATCTAGGGTACTTCCCAACCCTAAACCAAACCCCAAAATATAAATTAGTGGCGATATCAATCCAGTGGCAGCGATTTGCAAAATCCGCACCCGTAAGTCTAACCACTCTCCCCAGAAGACAGTGAGAGTGTCTGCAAAAATAGTTGATAACTGTGAGCCTTTGAGACTTTTATCAACGGGGAGTAACGAAGAAGAGTTCACAGATTCAGGTTGAAGATAGATCTTCTTTATTATTACTTGAATCAGAAAACGAGCCTTGTAGTCCCCGCCTGTATCTACCTATTGGTAGAAATTGCTAGACTCAACTTCTGCCTTGATACACATTAGTTTAGGGAAGAACAGTTAGATACTAGGTGTATCATCCTTTAAATATTGACCAAGACAATCTAGATTGCCGCCATCAGGTAACGCTCTCGATTGTCGTGGTACTCCATCGTTAAGCGGCTTGGCATCTAATCTGCATCGCAGTGATAAGCAAGTAAAAGCAAGGACAGCTTATCCCATATTGAAATAATTATCGGCAAAACTTTTCGACACAGCGAGCAAAGATTTCCACACCCATGCCCAAAGCGGTTTCATCAAAGTTAAAGCGGGGATGGTGATGGGGATAGGCTAAATCTTTAGCAGGATTAGCCGCGCCTAAGAAGAAATAGCAACCTGGCACAGCCTGAAGGAAAAATGCCATATCTTCACCCCCCATCGTTTGACATTCGGGCACAATTCCCGCCGGAGTTTCCACAACCTCTGACGCCACTGATCGCACAAGTTCAGCAATCTTGGCATTATTGATCACAGGTGGGTACAGGTGCCAATAATCCAACTCATAACTAGCACCCTGACTTTGGCAAACCCCTGCAATGACTTGTTCGATGCGCTTGCCAAAATACCCTTCCAGCTTCGGGTTAAAATACCGTACCGTGCCCTTCATGCGGGCTGTATCTGCAATAACATTTTGTGCTGTACCCGCATGGAGTTCGCCCACCGTTACAACCGCTGATTCGATTGGGTCAATATTTCGAGCCACAATCGTCTGTAAAGCATTGACAATTTGGGCGCTGACGACAACGGAATCAATTGTCTGGTGAGGCATGGCACCGTGTCCACCTTTCCCCAAAATCGTGCAACGAAAACACTCCACGGCTGCCATCAATGCACCAGTACGGACGCCAACTGTGCCGATGGGGAGATTGTTCCACAAATGTAGACCAATAATGGCGTCCACATCAGGGTTTTTCAAGACGCCCTCTTCAATCATTGGCTTTGCACCCCCTGGTCCTTCTTCAGCGGGTTGGAAGATGATTTTTATAGTACCCGTGAAGTCTTCCCGGT
>JALYGX010000360.1 GCA_030776905.1 Cyanobacteriota bacterium
ATTCTGGCAATTGTTGAAGAAGCTATTAGTGCTGGCATAGAAGAGGTTGGGATAGTTGTCCAAAAAAGCGATCGCCAAGTTTTTGAGGATTTCTTTAAAGCTCCACCCAAGGAAGAACTTTTCAACAAGCTATCCTTAGAAAATCAAGAATATAGCCTATATTTACAAGATTTAGGAAGCAAAATTACTATTCTGACCCAGGACGAACAGGAAGGCTTTGGCCATGCTGTATTCTGTGCTAACCAATGGGTAAACGATGAACCGTTTCTGCTTCTACTAGGCGATCACCTCTACGCCTCTGATACTGAAATTTCTTGTGCTGGTCAACTGTTAGAGATTTACGAACAGGTTAATCGAAGTGTTCTAGGTTTGAGAGTAACACCAGCAGAGGTCATTCATCATTACGGCTGTGCTACTGGAGTTTGGCAGGAGCCAGATTCGATTCTTTCCATAACGCAGATTTATGAAAAGCCTAACCTTGAGTATGCGCGATCGCATCTCCATGTAGATGAGATGAAAGACGATGAGTTCCTATCAATCTTCGGAATGTATCTCCTACAACCTAAAATCTTTGACTATCTAGAAGAAAGCATTAGTCATAACCTCCGCGAACGGGGAGAATTTCAGTTAACATCCTGTCTCGAAAAATTGCGGCAGGAGGAGGGAATCACTGGCTACGTTGTCAAAGGACGATGTTTTGATACTGGATTGCCAGATGTTTATTGGCAGACAATGGTTGATTTTCGCAACGCCTGCCAGTAGTTAGCCAGAATTCAGTTCCAAGCGCAAATTCCATGTTGGCGTCATGGAAATTGATAGGAATTTTACTCGCGGCACTTTTTAGTTTTCATTGACGATGAACCCAACCGTTAATGGTAAAGCGACTATCAGCAAAATCTTTAGAAGGGCAACTCACAGGTAGTACTTCGTGTAAGTAGCGACTGAGGAAAAACACGATGCTGTTATTACGAGGCTCAACAAGTTGATAGGAGTCGGCATTTACATAAAAGTTGTTTTCAATTTTGCTGTCATAAATCTTTAGCTCTCCTCCAGAGAAAGATTTTGGTTCCCGATAAAAGTAATAAACATAGGTAAACTCTCTCTTAGCTGTATCTGGACTGCCGTTATCATTATGGATTTTGTAATAATTACCATCATTGTGGGACGTTAACTGCGTTTCAATTTCAGATACGGTAAACGGAGAAAGTTTTAATTTTCTAAATACATCTGGGAGAATCGCATGAATTCGCTTGGTTATCAGTTGAGAGAATTCAGGAAATGAGTAGAGAATCATCGAGCGACGATAATCAAGATCGCCTGTTGAAGTACTAGTCGATACAAAGTCTGATTCATGTTGTAAAACGTAATCGAGTAGCTGATTCTTTTCCTCCACGGTCAAGAAATTATAAATTTGTACGCACTCAGAAGCTATAAAATCTACAGTCTGAGGTGTCATTTGGTTGGGTTGCTGGAAAAAAACTGGCGGTTCAGTAACCATGCCAATCAAATGCTCGCTTGGGAAACATAAACTAGCATGACCCTCTTCTATGGGAATTTGAAACAAACTGGAGAAAACTGGCTCTGGCATCTGAGAGCGAGATGCGAGCGCTGTCATGAGGCTATGCAATAGAGGTGCATCTGACTTCAGGTAAAGGGTGTACTGATGTCCTCCCGTTAGGAGAATTTTAACTTTTATATCTTGGGAATTAGATTGTTGTGAACTGAATTCCATAAAAGTTCCCGATTGCTATGTTAGAAAATCCGCTGACTTGCTGCCTGCCAACATAGTTCCTGAGCAGAGCGGACACCCCTGCGTTCAAAATAGGTGAGGCTAAGATTATGAGTAGTTGCCGATTAGCCGTATGAGCCAGCGCGTAACTCCAAGTCAGCAGATACCCGATCATCCCTTAGTTTTACATCTCCCCGTGCCTAAATTATCTTCTGACTGGCGAACGTCTTCTGGTGGCTTAGAGGCTGTTTCTCAAGAAATACTCAGCTAGAACAGCGCTACAGTAGGTCTACAGTTGTAAATTCGGATTGTCCCGCTGCGTTCAGCGTCAGATTCGGCAGTTGAACGCCTGCACTGAATTCTCAATAAGAATCACAACTTGGTTACAGAAAGCGTAACAGCTAAGTTATAAGATTTTCCAGCAGGCATATTAGCAACAATTGTCATCTTTGAGCTAATTGAGAACAAGATGATGGAAATCCTCGTATTCGGGTAATTAATGCTGGAACAAGACCCGCGAAATTATCAAATTTTGTTTCTTTCGCTATTCCTGATTTTGGGAATTGGCACAAGAGATTGGACATTACGACCTGATTTAATTTTGGTTTTGATGGTAACCTGTCTCTTGACTCAGTACATAGCAGTATGTATCTTCCAACACCCTCAAGAAAAACTGCTTGTACTGACAAAAAAAGAGAATTATTCTCAGAATAGTGGCTCTAAATCAGCCAGCTATTCAAAACTTTCTTCGCTCAAAAGTGCCCTGATTACGGCTTTAGGTTTAACTCTATTACTGCGGGCCGATCGCTACAGCACAATGATTTTGGCTGGCTCTCTAGCAATTTTGAGTAAATTTCTGTTTCGAGTAGATTGCAAGCACTTCTTTAATCCAGCTAATTTTGGCATTGTTGCTGCTCTTGTTCTGACTCCTGATGCTTGGGTTTCACCTGGACAGTGGGGAGATGATGGCTGGTATGCGCTGTTGTTTGCAGGGACTGGCGGCATGGTCTTAAAACGAGTCGGTCGCTGGGACACAACCGCTGCTTTTTTGGGTACTTACGCTCTTCTAGAAGCAATTCGCAATCTATGGCTTGGCTGGACTTGGGATGTATTCAGCCATCGGTTGATGAGTGGGTCACTACTGTTGTTTGCCTTGTTTATGGTTACAGACCCCCGCTCAATCCCCAATGCTAGGATAAGTCGTATTTTGTGGGCTGGGTGCATTGCTGTTCTCACGTTTATTTTGCGCAATCAATTCTTCATTTCTACAGGAGTTTTTTGGGCTTTATTTGCCCTCGCTCCCTTAAGTGTCCTTTTGGATTACATCTGGTCAGCACCTAGATTTTCCTGGTCATTGGGCAGTGGGGAACAACAACTGACAAATACAACTAACAACTGAGCTGAAGGAATTTGCTATGAAGCTATTTCGTGTCTTAATGACTTTGCTTGTAAGTGTTGTAGCGGTAATTTGCTTTGCTCCTACAGCTTGGGCATTTTGTGGTTTCTATGTGGCTAAGGCTGATACAAAGCTTTATAACCAGGCTTCTCAAGTGGTGATTGCCCGGAATGGCGATCGCACTATCCTTACTATGGCTAATGATTATCAAGGGGAGGTCAAAGATTTTGCGATCATTGTTCCAGTTCCTGTCGTTCTCCAAAAAGACCAGGTAAATGTCGGTGACCCTAAAATTATGGAACGGCTCGATAGCTTTAGTGCGCCCCGATTGGTGGAATACTTTGACCCAGACCCCTGTGACCCTTTTGTGATGTCCCAGTGGTGGGGAGTAGCGCCTATGGAGGGAGGTGCAACCAGGGGGGGTCTCGATAACGACGCTCGTGCATTAGGCGTCACCGTAGAAGCCCGCTTCTCGGTGGGAGAATATGACATCCTTATTCTCAGTGCTAGAGAATCTAACGGTCTAGAAACTTGGCTCAGACGTAATAATTACCGGATTCCTCAAGGGGCAAATCAGTTACTGCGACCCTACATCCGGCAAAATATGAAATTCTTCGTCGCCAAAGTCAATCTCAAAGAATTTGAAAAAGCTGGTTACCAACAACTGCGACCGCTTCAGATGGCATACGAATCTCCTAAATTCATGTTGCCAATTCGCTTGGGTATGGTGAATGCAACAGCGGCGCAAGACTTAGTGGTTTATGTATTATCGCCAAAAGGTCAAGCGGAGATTACAAACTATCGCACGGTAAATGTCCCCTCAGATGCCGAAATACCTGTCTTCGTCAAAGATAAGTTTGGCGATTTTTACAAAGCGATGTTCCAAACTGCCTACGATCGCGAAGGGAAAAAGGTTGCCTTTCGCGAGTACGCCTGGGATATGGGTAGTTGTGACCCTTGTTCAGCAGAGCCTTTGAATCGTGAAGAACTCAAGAAAGCTGGTGTTTTTTGGCTGACTCCCAATGCTCCCAATAATGTCTTTATCACCCGTCTCCACGTCCGCTATACCCGTGATAAGTTCCCCGAAGATTTGATGTTCCAAGAAACCTCAAATCGTCAACAGTTTCAGGGGCGATATATCTTGCGTCATGCCTTTACTGGGGAGATGAAGTGTGAAGCGGGACGAGAATATCGACGGTCTTTGAACCAACGATTTGAAGAGGAAGCTCAGACTCTAGCTAAATTAACAGGGTGGAAGGTTCAGGATATCCGCAAGAAGACCAATATTACTCAAGGTGAGAATGTTCCTTGGTGGCGAAATATTTGGCCTTGACGGAAGAAGATGAGATGCAGATAAACACGGATGCTAAATCTGTGTTTATCTGCATCCCTCTAGGGTTTTATCTTAAAGTGTTACATCTTATACTTTTTCATAGGCGATCGCTTATATTGGCTGTGTGTTAGTAGATTAAGCCGGATGCGAGATCGCGGGAGATCAAAATTTGAAACTTTCCGGCTGGAATACTGCTACTAAGCCGCCTGATGTACAAATGATAGGTTCCCGTCTGCGAATGGACATCTCGTTCAATGGCAACCAGAGGCGCATCACTTTTTGAGCTATTTTCCAAAATGTTGCAGGCGTCAATCAGGGCTTCAACCACAATCGGCTCAACAGTTCCCTGGGTTGCCTTTTCAACCAGAGCTGTTGCCTGAGGCAAAAGGCGATTCTTGATATCGGCGTCTTGGGGTAGATCTGTAGTCATGTTCCGCTAATTTTTACTGGACGTAAGTCGCTGTATCTATCTTGTACAGGTTCGAGGAAACAAATTAGCAACCTTTGACGAGTAATAAATAAATATGTTAAGGTTTTTAACTTCCTGCATAAGTTTCTGGACTTGATGTTGATTAACAAATAGAGGTTGCACCTACACCGATGGCAAATTAAATACGCGATCGCATAGTGTCACGCTCTCTGAGTGTGCCTAGTGGAAATCTTGGTTGAGTCCGAGCACTTGCCCCTGAGCAGATAGTAAAACAGAAAAACTTCGTTTTGGGGCAGAGGCGATGCAATCACGATATATAACAAAGCTTCTTCTCAAGAAGAATAAGCAGAGCAAGGATTTCATATTGGCTAAATTGCCCATTTTTTTAGCATTCAGGGTGGCAATACATTGTTAGCTTTCATTCAAAGCCGAAACATGAATAGTCAATTTCACAACTCGAATAATTTGACCATCCTACAGACTCTCCAAGCCAAGAAGCTGCCAAACGGTCAAGTTTTGCTAACGAGAAAATTTATGGAGGCAGCCGTCAAGTTTGCTAGTCTTTGGCCTGGTTCTATCACGGTGCTTATGGAGGAAACCTATCGAGAAAATGATAATCTCGATGCAAAAATTTTCAATTTTAATGAACTACCATTCAAGCTGGAAATCATTGATTTTGATACAATCACTCCAACTCAACTGCGAAATCAAAGTTCTCTAGTTTTAGCAACTCTTGAACACCGACAGAATCATATCAGTAAACTTTGTAAGGAAGCTGGTATTCCATGTATCTATATTTCTGAATACACTCTTAAAACGAGGAAGCAAATCATTGCTGTAAACACGAAGAATCAACTTCTACGCCTCCGCAGAAATCTATGGGAGCAATATCAGGAATGTCAGCAACGCAACGCCATAGCACTTGCCGATGGATTGCACTGTAATGGGACTCCGACGTATGAGGTCTATCGCAAAATTAGTCGCGACCCACTTCTTTTCTTTGATACTCGTATCACAGAGGATATGCTAGCAACGCATGACGACATTCAAACGCGCACTCGTAGCCTCAGGGACAATAAGCCTCTGCGGTTGGTTTTTTCAGGACGCCTCATCAAGATGAAAGGAGCCGATCACTTACTGGATGTTGCGAAAGAACTTAAACGACTAGGAATTCAGTTTGAACTTTTCATTAGTGGTGCGGGTGTATTAGAAAAAGAGATGCAACATAGGATTACAACAAATGAGCTTAGTGATTGCGTAACGATGATGGGAGTGCCAGAGTTTAAGACAGAGTTTTTCCCATTCGTAAAAGCGAATATAGATTTATTTATTTGTTGTCATCGGCAGGGCGATCCCTCCTGCACTTATATAGAAACGATGTCTTGTGGAGTGCCAATTGTCGGATATGCTAATGAAGCGTTTAAGGGAATTGTAGATCAGTCACAAGCTGGGTGGCTTGTCAAAATGGATCGACCCAAATTGTTAGCGAAAAAAGTAGCAGAGCTAAATAGCAAGCGAGAAGAGATTGAAGTGATGTCGTTTAAGTCGCTCGACTTCGCGAGAGAACACACCTTTGAAAAAACTTATGAGGCACGCATTTCACGCATGATACAGATTGCTAGAGAGGCTGTTTTTCAAGAAAAATTAAAGGCAACAAGTGGGTTGAGTCAGTGAGACTTTTTTAAATTACTCTATCTTTTGTATTTTTTATGATAGAATAATTAGTTGCAATACGAACTTTAAGTATTTCTGAGTTTTACTTGTATCCTTATTTTTTAACAATTAAAAAAACAGAGACTCTACCCAATAGATACTTTTGTAACCTGATTTTTGTTGCCTAGATTACCAGTAGAACACAAACAGCACATATTAAGGATAGAACCTAATAGTTGTAAAATAAAATCTCTAGTAGCAACGAAAATAGATTCAACTAAACCGCCCTCACTTCCTACTATATTTTTTAAAATGAGTTGAATAAAAGCAGATAAAATAAGGTAGATAAAAGGTGCTGGTTCGTCAGGATTAGGCTGAGAGGAAGAGTCGGGAAGTGAGCTTGAGGGTATCTGTACCACTAACTCGAACTATTGACTCCAAGCTGGAAACTTTTAGATGGCTTAGTATCACCACTACGGCTATGTTGGTTTGCTTAGAAGCAGCAAGCGTTGAAGCTCATACTCAGCAGAGTCTCAGCACTAACTCTGTACCTAATGTTGAGCACCTTGTGGGATGAGCAGGATGCCCAGCGAGCAAAGGCTCTAATATCTGCGTTGAACTCAAATTTATCGGAGCGGGGGATTACGCCGTCGTTAACTCCCTATCAAATCATCAGCTTTTTGAATTGTATCCAATCTAGAAAAAATACCTATTTACTCTATTGAAAAGTTTCTAAAGATTAAGTTATTTGACTGCCTTAATTAACTTTGTCTTCTCTAGGTGGTTCTCTTCAGGCGAACGAAGTAACATCCAAAGTAGATAGGCAATTAATTTCAGTAGAGTTAAGTATGGACTACACAGCATTTAGTGAAAGAGCGATCGCTCTTTTTCTCAAGCATCAAAAGTTACCTCATCGAAAAATGTTGGAACAATGTCGATTAGGACTACAAGGTATGGAATTAATCGTTGAATGTCCTGATCGCTTAACTGTACATGCCTTGTGGCTTAGACGCACTCACATTGCGAAGTCCGCGCCCAAAATTGGGTTGATGTCAATCCGATTCAAATGACATGAACTACTTGGAAAAATCTTGCAAAATCCAATCCTGCAAAATTGGGTTGACGATTTCTGGTGCTTCATCCTGGGGACAATGACCCAAACCTTCTAAAGGAACAAACTTTTCCACTTGCGGAAAGTTCGCTAACTCTCGCCCTAATTCAACGGGTTCCCAAGGGTCTTCCGTTCCCCACAAAAATATCGCCGAACAGGGCAAAAGCGGTAGAAGGTCTTCTGGTAGTGGTCCTTGAGAGTAACGAGTAAAAGCGACAAAGACATCTACTGCCCCAATATCTGCGGCGGGTGCCATGAGCATATCGACCAATTCATCTGTGACTACTTCAGGATTTCGATAGGCTTGCAAAAGGATATTACGCACCACCTTCGGCTTGGCAAGTTGACCAAAAAACAATTGACCAATCCACTTAACACTAAGCAGCCATTGAACTACTGGTGCCCCAGCACGGCGATACCAGGGAAGTCCGATGCGTTTGCGGTCATGCAGTAGCCGCAGGGAACAGTTGAGCATCGCTATCCCCAAGGCAATATCTGGATGATCCACGGCAGCTTGCATAGCAACGATACAGCCAATAGAATTTCCGACTAAATAAGCCGAATCCCCAACAACTTCCCGACAAAAATCAGCAACTTGCTGCCCCCACGTTTCAAACGTGTACTCAACCTCAATACCGGGAGTAGGTTTGGCGGAAGCCCCAAAGCCAATCAAGTCAATGGCATAGCATCGGCAGTTTTCCCCTAAGACTGGCAAGTTCTTGCGCCAGTGTCCTGAAGATGCCCCAAAGCCATGCACCATCACCACTGCTGGTCCTTGGTCGCCTTTAGTTTGATAGGCAATCGGGAAACCGCGCCACATCCAGGTTTTTATCTCGGTGTTCGCGTCGATTGGGGGGGTGGAAGAAGAAAGAGTCATGGAAGTTGAACGTGCGTTAGCGTGTAGTCGATTTGTTGTATATCTTGCACTTACCCCCCTGACCCCCCTTATCAAGGGGGAACCGGAACGGGAAATTGCTTTGCCTCTTAACCAAGGGGAGAACCAGAATCGGAAATTGGTTTCCCCTAAGGATAAAAGTTCTTCCTTCCACTCCCCCAAGAATAAATGTTTCTCCTTCTACTCCCCCCTTAACAAGGGGGGCTGGGGGGGTAAGGGGGGTTGGGGGGTAAACAACGATTTAGCGGCAAGAGGTGAGTTGTATTGCTTTTCCTCTTTATATTTTGTAACAAAAATTGCTCACTCTTCCTCTTCTACCACTTGCTCTATGTATTTCTGTACTAAAGGCACTTGGAAGCCGTCGCCGGATTCTGTTTTCTCCAAAATCTCTTTGCGCTCCAGTTTTCGCAACACGGCTTTGTCTTGCGCTGCGGGGGTTTCCCCTTGGACTAGATGCCGGAGGAGATTGCGATCGCTTTCCGTCAGACTTTTACCACAATTCCCGAAAATACTCCCCGCCTCGTTCTAGCACCGTGGGAATAACCGTCTCTACATCCCGTGCAGTGGCTTTGGCGGTACTGGCGTCTCGCCTGTTTTCCCTAATATCGCGGTTGAGCCGTTCTACTACCTCGTAGCCGGTTAACTAGACGAGATAAGGCTGGCAGCGAGTGAGGTGGATAATGGTGTCTACAGCAGTAAGATCAAAGTATTAAAAAAAAGTATCTAGAGCAATGTGGCAGATAAATAAAAAACCAGAACATGTCTTTACTCCAAGAGCTTCAGATGTAAATGAATCAATGTATGTAAACCGCCCAGATTTAGAGTCTGCCTTGAAGAAAGGTTTACGAAGCGGCATGCATCTATTGATATATGGAGAGAGTGGAAGTGGTAAGACTTGGTTATACAAAAGAGTTCTTAAAGATGCAGGTGTTGATGTTCGTATTGCAAACTTGGCGAACGCATCTAGACTTAAATCTATTAATGCTGAGTTCGCAAATTTAGTGAATAGAGAACAGCAAGCAAGAAAAACTGGATATAGTGAGATAAAAAAGGCTGATGTTAGTGCAGTGATTGCTTCTGGTAGCCTACAGCATCAAGGTCAGTATACT
>JALYGX010000361.1 GCA_030776905.1 Cyanobacteriota bacterium
CATCCCTTCTGCCTGGGCTTGGATTGAACGGAATGCTCCTACTAAACCCATTGATAGTAGAAAAACAAGAGCTGCTAGAAAAGCTAGGTTTTTAGGATATGTTTTCACGCCTTTCAACTTAATTAAATTTATTTTAAATACAGCCTCTACAGCTTCTTATCTTGTATGTTACAAGCAAAACTTTAGGTAAAAGTTCCATCTTTCGATGTACCTGTAGGATAGATATTTGCCGACGCCTAGAGCTTCGTGCGGCTGAATATGCTCCAGTTATGCGTCTAATGACATACTTCTTTCGATTCTGGTTCCCAGCTCGTCCGGCTTTTCTGTACTGAAGATAAAATGCAAATTTATTATTAACTTATTTGATTTGAGAGGAGGAAAATAATAATTAGCGAGCCTTCAGTTATTCAACGTGAGCTTTACTATTGCTTAAATTAAATCTTATTTAGTCAATGAGGTAAATCTAAAAACTAATAACTAACAACGTCCAACTCCTAGGCTGACTCAAAAGCTCGCTCCCTTCTGAAAGAGAAAAACTTATGTTCATCCACATCTATCTTTAGAATGAAACTACATACATCTATTTCTCCAGTTGTATAGGTCTGGCTAATTTCTACAACACACAAGATTGTTACCCCTCTAATAATCAAGTCAGACGTTCAGTAAAGAGTTGAGACTTCTGTGTGTAGGGTGTGAAAAGCGATCGCTATTGGAACGATCCTTAGCACCATTGTCATGAAACGCCAGAACTAATGATATCGGATGATTTGAACTATAAGAGCTAAGGGTGTAAAGATAGTAGGTGCGAAAGTTTTATCTAATTTTCTTTAAAAACCACTTGCTCAGTCAATGGCTTATTTAACAGACCCTAAGGATATCCAAGTCAGAGTTGCTCAATACGCCCAAGCTAAGGTGCTTTGGATAGATACAGAAATTGCTGACTATCAAACTCGCAAGCCCAGATTATCGCTAATTCAGGTATTACATGACCCAACGGACATGACCGGAGAACACGTTTATATTCTGGATGTCTTAGATCGACCTGAATTGGTGCAAGATTTTGTGGAAAAAATCATGATGAACCATGAAATAGAAAAGGTATTTCACAATGCCAGTTATGACCTTAAATTATTAGGTAAAACTAAAGCCAAAAATGTCACCTGCACGTTAGAACTTGCTAAAAATATTCCTTACTATCTGCTGCAATTACCAAATCTGCAACTCAAAACCCTAGCCGAACAATTGTGCTACTTTCCTCCAGTCGATAAGACCGAGCAAACCAGTGATTGGGGGGTGCGCCCCCTGAGTCCAAGTCAGCTACAATACGCAAAAATGGACCCTGTCTATGTTGCTCAGGTGCATCAACAACTAATCAAGCTGAGTCGGCGAAGTGAACCCGATCCGGCAACAGAGGATTTAACAGCACTTGCCGAACGTTATCGACAGATCGAGCATCAATGGAAATTACTGGATACAGAAATGACCCATCTGCAAGAACGGTTAAAGAAAGCAATGCAGGCGCAAAATCTCTTAGAAACCGAGTCTTTTGAGCTGTCAAGTTATCAACGAACTACTAAGAAAGTCCCGTTTGCTCAGTTAGCGGAACTGGCACAAGCCAAGGGGATTGAGTTAGATTTTTCCGTGCCGTTAACGCAAAAGCTTCAGAAAGAATTGGGCGATATCATGGAGCAACTGCCAGTGGAAGAAGAAGTAAGCACGAGTTGGCGACTATCGGTTAAAGAGCAAGAGCAGGAGGATTTACCTTTTTAGTGTTTGTGCAACCTATGTAGAAAATAGTGTTGTTAGCGTAGCGGCGCTTTGCGCGTGCTGAGTAGAAGAGAAAGGAAGAGACATAAGAGAGATTTTCCTGCTTTCATTGTGCGTACTGCCTATAAAGTGCTGAGTGCTGATTAAGTCTGTAACCTTAGAGTCACTTATTGTTGTTTTCAGGAAATCGGGTGCTATGCTTGCTAATTTGTTAAGCCGTAAACAAACTCACTTTGTCCTGTGGCGTCCAGGTGCCTTGGAACCTGTTCCCAGTCTTTACATTGGTAGCTTCCAAGCTAATAGTTCAGACCCATTTGAGAAGTTTCGGGAAATTCCCTTGCATCAATCTGATGAATTTTCCGATTTATGGGAGATATCGGCTCAAGATTGCGGTCTGACATCAGGACAGGTTTATTTCTACTGGTTTAAGGTACGCGATACTGACCCTTACAACAGCACTAATCGCATTCTCTACTGTACCGACCCGACGGCTTGGACAATTGACCGACGCATTTTGGCCCCAGCACCTGCACAGACAGATGGCGCACCCAGTGGTGACTTTGCTAGCGTCGTGTTGTATCAAAACGGTCAGCTAATTCCTTGCGACCCAGAGGGACAAACCGCAGACTGGCAAGGGGATACTCCAATAGAGGCGCTGCCATACAATAACCAGTTGGTGATTTACGAATTGCCGACTCGCTGGACTCGAATCAGCAATGAAGGTCAAAAGCTGATTGGTAAGGGTACGTTTCGCAATGTGTTGTCTTTGTTGAAAGTAGAAGAAAGCGCCCCAGATTTTTCGCAAGTGGAGGCTTTAGCAAAAGGTCATGCTCATTTGCTGGAGTTAGGGGTTAATGCGTTGGAACTACTACCGCCAGCAGATAGTGATGACAATCTGACTTGGGGCTATGGTACAGCTAATTATTTTGCAGCGGATTTCGACTTAGGACGGGCAGATTCTCAGGTAGCACCGACGGCTTCAAGTGATTTAGTTAATTTGATTAAGGTATGCCATCAGAAGGGGTTGCGCTTTTTTTATGATGCAGTAATGGCTTTTTCCCGTAATAGTGCATACCGTAATGTTAATTTTCTAGATTTTTATGTGCAGTGGAATACGGGTGACCCAGAACAGGTAGGACGGGAGGCGTTTGGGGGAGATTTATTTAAGTACAACTACTGGGTGGAGGGCTATCACCCAATTACAGGAAAACGCGATCGCTTTGTTCCCGCACGCGAATACATGAAAGCCCACATTGCCCACTGGATAGATTACTACCGAGTGGATGGTTTGCGGCTCGATAGCGTTAATAATATTGCGAATTACGATTTTTTGCAGGAGTTCAAAGATTATGCGCGATCGCTTTGGGCAGAACGGGATGGAACAAGTGATAGATTCCTTGTCGTTGGCGAAGAATTGAGCGTCCCTTTAGCCCTGGTACAGCAAAATCGACTGGATGGACTGTGGAACGAAAAATTCAAGCACATCTTGCGGCGAGTTATTTTAGGAAAAAATGCCTTTGACGAATCCAGTTTTGAATGGAGTGTCCGCAAACTCATTGACTGTCGTCTTTTAGGCTTTACGGATGGTGCCCAAGCCGTTAACTACGTAACATCCCATGATGTTGAGGGCTTTGGCAACGAACGGCTTTACAACTACTTAGAAAATAGCGGAATTGTCTATAAGGAAAAGTACATCAAACTCGCTTTTGTCTGCCTCCTCACGGCTGTTGGAGTTCCCATGATTTTGGCGGGTGAAGAATTCGCTGACGAACACGATCTTTCACCAGAGGAAGTCAAAGACAAACAAGTTGACCCCGTGAACTACCAACGCTTAAACGACGGTTGGCGTAAAGACATCTTCAATTACGTTGCCAAATTAGTTCGCTGGCGAACAACTTCCAAGGCTTTAGCGGTGAATGAAACCCAGTTTATTCATGTTGATTTTAATGACGGGAAGCGGGTTCTCGTTTGGCAGCGAGGTTCCGGGGAGGATTTGGTGGTCGTCGTGGCGAATTTTTCTGACTACAGCAGTCCTATTTTTGCCGAGTATATCGTACCCAACTGGCCTGCCGCCGCGCCTGGTAAGCAATGGCGGGAAGTGACGCAAGATAGAGTTGTTCCTAACGACAAGGCTGGCAAAGAACCGATTTTCTCTTGGGAAGCTAAGGTCTATGCTTTGATGTGATGAGTGGACTAAAAAGTATTAGCCGTTTGTGTCGCCTACACTAGCTCATCTGGTTGAGTTTAGCTCGTAGGGCACATCATTGTGTCT
>JALYGX010000362.1 GCA_030776905.1 Cyanobacteriota bacterium
ATGAATGTGCCAGCCAAAGTTGGCTGGAATAACCTCATACCCTATTAGCGTTTGATTCAGGTATTGTGTAGTTTCGTTGATGTTCTGCTGGCTGTTCATTTTCTTTTAATAAAATCAATCCTTATAACTAAATATTATTGGAAAGGATAGCAGTTCAACCCCTATCTTAAGAATTATTAAGCTCGTGCCTTAAGAGAGAGATTAAGCTTAAATCGCGTAGGATATCGTCATAAATTTCTTTTACGGGGTTAGTTATAGAACTAGAATAAGTCTCTCGATAGAAAGTAAATAATTAGCAGCTAAATATAATTAATGCCATTACTGGTAGCACCTTTCTAGAAGCAAAATCATGACTTGTGCGATTCGTTGTAACGAGAATCAGGGTAAACAACCCGTACATAACGTTACCAACCAAAACTAGCAATAGAGACGGTTGAACTCTCGGTCTGATGCAGGTGAAAGTCCTGTCCACCAGACTCAGGTGTGACTCCCTACCTGCCCACACTGACCAGACTCGGTTTTTGGAGGGTGAAGCTGGGAACAGGGCGCAATCAGACATCCGATGCGGGATGACACTGGCGCTAATGGGGAGTTCCCAAGGTGAAAACAGAGCCTAGAAAAGCAACCTAGATTTAGGCGGGGCGCAGCCCGTAATAAAACCCCGACCTCACTGGAGACAATTCCCGCCGTATAGTAGGTCAGATAACGGCAAGAGTCCAGGGAATCCAGTGGTTGAATTGGCTCCATCTAACGGAACGAACAATCTAACCGAGGGAACGAATAAAAACGAATTGAGGGTCTAGGGGAGGTCGAACCACGACGTAGGCTGGACGAGCAGCGGAACTCCCTCAGTTCGGGTAGGACAGACCGTAATTGGTCTGAGGTGTTCAGAATACACAAACTGGAGCAGAGCATGATTAGACACAGTGACAACACTAGTGAATCTTGGAAGAGCCTACCGTGGAAGAAATTCCGCCAAAATCTCTTCCGCCTACAAAAGCGCGTGTACAAAGCTATTCGCGTTGGAGATAAGCGGAAAGCTAAGTCTTTGATGAAGCTTATTCTGAAATCCACCGCAGCGAGGTTACTGGCAGTCCGGCAAGTAACTCAGCTTAATGCTGGGAAAAAGACGGCAGGAGCAGACGGCAAAGCTTCTCTCTCATTTGAGGAACGGTTCGCCCTGAGTGAACAACTCAAGCAACCGATTAATACATGGAAGCATAAGCCTCTACGGGAAATCCCCATTCCTAAAAAAGATGGAAAGACCCGCATCCTCAAAGTCCCCACCATCGCAGATAGAGCTTGGCAATGTCTTGTCAAGTACGCGCTGGAACCAGCACATGAAGCAACCTTCCACGCTAGGAGCTATGGCTTTAGGACAGGAAGGGCAACGCAAGACGCCCAAAAACATCTGTTCGACCAGCTACGCTCCCAAAGCAATGGAATAGACAAGCGGGTCATTGAACTCGATATCGAAAAATGCTTCGACAGGATAAGCCACAAATCAATAATGGAACGACTCATTGCCCCAACGGGTATAAAGCTCGGAATTTTCCGATGCCTTAAAGCAGGAGTCAATCCAGAATTCCCCGAACAGGGTACGCCCCAAGGGGGAGTGGTGAGTCCCCTACTTGCCAACATTGCTCTCAATGGGATAGAGGACATACACCAGTCGGTGCGGTATGCAGACGACATGGTAATTATACTTAAACCCGGAGAGAACGCCGAGGAAATACTCGGAAAAATAAGCCAGTTCTTAGCAGAACGTGGAATGAATGTGAGTGAAAAGAAAACTCATATTACCGCTACGACAGATGGGTTTGATTTCCTTGGCTGGCACTTCAAAGTGCAGAGCAACGGAAAGTTTAAATGTGTCCCTTCAGTGGATAACTTCAAAGCCTTCCGCCAGAAAGTAAAACACATCGTCAACAACTCGAATTATGGTGCTACGGTCAAGGCGGAGAAATTAGCCTCTGTAGTGCGAGGTTGGAGGAACTACCACCGCTACTGCAAAATGGATGGGTCTCGATTCTCTCTATATCACGTCCAATACAGAGCGTATAAGGTGTTCAACAAGGAACCCAAGCAGACTCGCCAGTCCAGTAAGAAGTTACTGGACAAAGCGTTTCCAGCGGTTCCTTACTCCGAAAACAAACACATCAAAGTCAGAGGGGATAAATCATACCAAGTTGCGGTCAAACGTAGTAGACTTACAAGAGTGCAGGGCTGCCCTCGAAAAGTACTCTTCAGCAGTAAGGCTTTCAATGGCGCAACGCCAAACGCACCTTTCGGAGAATAAGGAATGAACCCAGTAACTTGCACCCGCCCACGCTTAGATACACAGACAGTGAAGTGGAAGCTCAAAGCGGCAAAGAAACATTGGGAGAAACAGAGGTGGTTAGTGATTTATAACGGGATGGTAGACCCGCGCTCGGCAAGAGATATTGCCAAACATGTCGGTGTGTCTAAAGGATTCGTGCATAAAGTAATTCAACGATACAACTCTCAAGGAGAAGATGCGATCGAGACCCCAGGTAGCGGAGGAAGACGTAACAGTTACCTGAGTTGGGAACAAGAAAAAAAACTGATAGACTCGTTGAAGCAAAAAGCGGTCAAAGGACAGATTGCTACTACTAAAGAAATCCAACTGGCTTATGAGAAACTGGTTGGATTTAAAGTGCATAAAACGACAATTTACCGCTTATTGGAGCGACACCAATGGCGGAAAATAGTGCCGCGACCCGCACATCCCAAAAGTAACAGCCAAGTCCAAGAAGAGTTTAAAAAAACTTTGCCCGTCAGGTAGAACAAATTAATCAGACTAGAGACCCTCTAGATACTAGACCCCTGCTCCTCATGGCAGGAGATGAAGGTCGATTTGGTCGGCTTGGGGAGGTACGCTCTTGTTGGTGTCCGGAAGGTATCCGTCCCACTGTAGCGAAACAGCAGGTTAGACAGTATGTTTATGCCTATGCTGCTGTCGCACCAGCTTTGGGTCAAATGACCTGTTTAATTTTACCCTACGTAAATACACAGATGATGAATCTGTTTTTGCAGCAAGTGTCAATAGAGGCAAGCTGATTATTTCATTATCATGCAAGTAGATAAAGCCGCTTGGCATCGGTCAAGCTGCCTCAAAGTTCCGGAAAATATTCGTCTGGTACATCAACCCTCCTATAGTCCTCAGTTGATGCCTGTAGAGCATCTGTGGGATGAAATTAGAGAGAAGCATTTTTATAACCGGATATTTAAGTCTCTCGACCAAGTTGAAGATGAACTTAATCTTGGGCTTGTAGAGCTTTTAACTGAACCGGAACGGCTGCGCTCCCTGACTTTTTTCCCTCATTTGAGAATCCCTATTTAACGTTAAGTGAATTAGGGCTTAAAGGCAACTATCACGCCAAAACGAATCGCTGCCATCGCGGAGTAGTTGTTGCTAATATATGTAACTTATCCTCTCTTAGATTAAGGCTTCTCTGAAAAGAAGTCCCTTTTGTCTGTCTTATTCTTCTCAAAAAGCTTGATTTGTTGACAGACCCTAACTTTTACCCTGGTTTGACAACAGGATTTGATTCAATCCCACTGTAGCGAGCGCCTTGTTGGAGACTATCCTGCTTGAGCAAGGGATAGTCAACCCAGATTTAGTATTACTGCTTTTCTCAAGAGTCATGCACTCTTGCAAGTCTACTACGTTTGACCGCAACTTGGTATGATAAGTCGTTACGAGTGCCGCGCATTTTGCCACAGAAGCTGCCGGAGGAGGCGGAAAGTTTGCATAAGCAAGGGGCTGAAGTGCTGTATCGCCTCTGGTGGCAGGAGGCAGACTGGACATCAGAGGAACAAGGGCGGGAAGTTCATCGGCTAGCATTAAAAGGGAAGGCAGAAAAGATTGCCGTAGAAGTTACTGATATCTTGACAGACAGATGGATTTGCCGGAGGCAATTTCGGGAAGTTGTTAAGGTTTGCCAGGACACCTTAGAACTTGCTACTGATACTCCGATTTTGTTTCTTTGTAAGATATAGCGGTTCTCAAATAGATGAGATACAGTAACAGGAGTGAGC